>NZ_JBHWZJ010000373.1:0-6787 GCF_042728415.1 Streptomyces sp. NPDC060198
CGCCTACACCGACCCCCGCTGACGGTCCCCGTCACCGGCCCACAGCACGGCCGCTCCTCAATCCCGGGGAGCGGCCGTGCTGTTGCGTACGACGAGGCTCGTGGCGAGCTCCATCCGCGTGGTCATGGGGACGTCGTCCCGGAGCCGTAGCAGCATCTGGACCGCCTCCTCGGCCATCTGCCGAAGCGGCTGGTGGACGGTGGTGAGGGCAGGGCTGGACCAGCGGGCGATCGGCACGTCGTCGAACCCGACCACGGAGAGATCGTGCGGGACGCGCAGTCCACTGACCCGCGCCGCTTCGAGCACGCCGAGCGCCTGGAGGTCGCTGCCCGCGAAGATCGCGGTGGGCGGGTCGGGCAGGGCGAGCAGCTCCATCGTCCGGTCGTAGCCGCCCTCGACGTGGAAGTCGCCGTAGAGCACCAGGTCGGAGGAGGCTTCCAGGCCGGCCATGCTCATCGCGGAGCGGTAGCCGTCCAGCCGGGCGAGGGAGCAGATCATGTCGTCGGGGCCGGTGATGATGCCGATCCGCCGGTGGCCCAGCTCGATGAGGTGGCGGGTCGCGGCGAGGCCGCCGCTCCAGTTGGCCGAGCCGACCGAGGGCACGTCGGGTTCGGGATCGCCGGCCGGGTCGATGATCACGAAGGGGATCGACCGGGACCGCAGCTGCTGCTTGAACTCCACCGGGAGCGCCGAGAAGACCAGCACCACACCGAGCGGGCGGCGTTGGAGCACCCCTTCGATCCACTCGGGGCTCGGTGAGTGGCGGGTGCCACTCTCGGTGAGCACCACGCCCGCCCCATGAAGCTTGGCGACGTTCTCCACGCCCCTGATGAGCTCCATCGCCCAGATGCTCTCCAGCTCGTGGAAGACGAGCTCGATCAGCGGTGCCTCGCGGGCGGAGCGGGTCGTCCGCCGGTAGGAGTGCGTCTCCAGCAGGCGTTCCACCTTGACCCGAGTCGGCGCGGCAACGTCCTGTCTGCCGTTCAGCACCTTCGAAACTGTCGAAATGGAGACGCCGGCCTGTTGGGCCACCTGGGCAAGGGTGATGCGGCCCACGTTCTCGTCATCGCGCATGGTGAGAAGCATAGGGCACGAACAATTGGCCAACAGAGATAACAAATCAGCAACTTGAGCCGCGAGGGTTGACCCCTCCAGCCGCCGAGCCCTAGCGTCCCGACGCATGAAGTTTCGGTAATGAAGCCGAAACATTTTCGAGAGGCGAGACGATGACGCGACGCACACGGCTCCCACGTACCGCGGTTGTCGGCGGGGCAGTCATGGCCATGGCGCTGTCCTTGGCGGCATGTGGAGGGGACGACTCCGCGTCCGGCGGCGACAAGATCCACGTGCTGGTCTACGGGGACGCCACGAACAAGGTGGAGAACCAGCTCGTCGCCACCTTCAACAAGACCTCGAAGGTCAAGGTGGTCCTGGACACCATCCCGGGCGCCGACTACCAGGCCAAGCTCCAGACGATCATCAACAGCAAGCAGGCACCGGACGTCTTCTTCAACTGGGGCGGCGGCAGCATCAAGCCCTTCGTCGACGCCGGGCTGCTCCTCCCGCTGGACGACTTCATCGCGAAGGACCCGGGACTCAAGGACAACTTCCTCCCGTCGGTGTTCAACAGCACCGTGGTGGACGGCAAGGCCTACGGCATCCCGATGCGCGGTACGCAGCCGGTGCTGATGTTCAACAACAGCAAGGTGCTCAAGGAGAACGGCCTGGCGGCCCCCAAGACCTGGGACGAGCTGCTGAACGCCGTGAAGGTCCTCAAGTCGAAGGACGTCACCCCGATCGCCCTCGGCGGCGGTGACAAGTGGCCGACGCTGATGTGGTTCGAGTACCTCTTCGACCGTGTCGCCGGCCCCGAGCTCATCCAGAAGGCCATCAAGGGCGACAAGGACGTCTGGGCGACCGACGACAGCAAGGCGGCGCTCAACAAGCTCAAGGAGCTCATCGACGCCGGCGCCTTCGGCACCAACTTCGACTCCGTGAAGTTCACCGACGGCGGCTCGCCCACGCTGCTGGCCACCGGCAAGGCGGCCTTCGAACTGATGGGTTCGTGGGAGTACTCGACCCTCCAGGACTCCCAGCCGGACTTCGCCAAGTCGGACCTCGACTACAGCGCCTTCCCCAGCATCGACGGCGGCAAGGGTGCCCCGACCGACATCGTCGGCAACACCAACAACTTCTACTCCGTGCTGAAGAAGACCAAGCACCCGGAGGAGGTCGCCGAGTTCCTGAAGCTCATGTACTCCGACCAGTTCGTGAAGGCGCAGCTCTCGATCGGCAACCTGCCGACCACGACCAACACCGAGTCGCAGCTGGACACCGCCGCCAGCCCCGACTACGCGCACTTCCAGTACGACCTCGTCAAGAACGCGCCCTCCTTCCAGCTCTCCTGGGACCAGGCGTACCCGCAGACCGCCGGAACGGCCTTGTCGACCGCGGTGCAGCAGTTCTTCAACGGCGGGATCGACGTGGACGGCTTCATCAAGGCGATGCAGGGCCTGCCCACCTCCTGACCGCGCTCCACCATCCGACTTGGAACACCTCTCATGACCACAACTGCCACCGCGGTCCCCGCGGCCAGCAAAGGGGTCCAGGGGAGCGGCCGCGGACCCGGCCGCTCCCGTGAAGGCGCCGGCCGTCCCGGCTTCGCCTGGGCGGCTCCGGCTGCCGTCTTCTTCGGCCTCTTCGCCATCGTCCCGCTCTTCCTGGTCGTCGCCCTCTCCTTCGCGAGCTGGAACGGGCTCTCCGACCCCGAGTTCACCGGTCTCGACAACTGGAAGAAGTTGTTCGACGACCCGATCCTGATCAAGAGCCTCTGGCTCAGCGTGCTGCTCACCTTCCTGGGCGTCGCCGTGCAGACGCCGCTCTCCATCCTGCTGGGGGTGTGGGCGGCCGGCCACCAGCGCAACCGGGCCGTGCTGTCCGCGATCTACTTCGTCCCGCTGCTGCTCTCCGCCACGGCCGTCTCCGTGCTGTGGCGCGCGGTACTCGACCCCAACTTCGGTGTCCCCGCGCAGGCCGAGTGGCTGTTCGGAGACGGGAACCTGTTCGGTCAGCAGGCCAGTGCGATCGGGGTGCTCATCTTCGTCAGCACCTGGCAGTTCACCCCGCTGCACACCCTGATCTACCAGGGTGCCGCGCGTTCGGTGCCCCGGGTGCTCTACCAGGCGGCGGAGATCGACGGAGCGGGCCGGTACCGGCAGTTCTTCCACATCACGCTGCCGCAGCTGCGCAACAGCGTGGTCACCTCGATGATCCTCATGGTGGTCGGCGGTCTGACGACGTTCGACACCGTCCTCATCCTCACCCAGGGCGGACCGGGCACCGACACCACCATCAGCGCCTACTACATGTACCAGAAGGCGTTCAAGACCTTCGACTACGGAGCGGCCTCGGCCATCGGCGTGATGCTGATCCTGGTCGCCACGGTCATCTCGCTGGTGATGGTGCGCCTCACGGGCTACGACAAGATGAACAGCACCATGGAGGGCATGTGAGCAGGCGCCGTCCCAATTTCCTCGCCGGCTTCGGCTCCACCGTCTGGCTTCTCGTGGTGGGCCTCCCGCTCTACGTGATGCTCGTCGCGACCTTCCAGAACCGCGCCGACTACGGGTCGAACGGGCCGTTCGCCCTGCCCGAGCACTTCACCCTCGACAACTACATCAACGACTTCAACAGCGGGTTCGGGCAGTACTTCCTGAACACCGTGATCGTCACCCTCTCCGTGGTGGCCATCGTGGTCCTGCTCGTGGCGCCGCTGTCGTACGCGATCGTGCGCAGCCGCAGCCGCACGACCGGTCTGGTCTTCCGGCTCTTCCTGCTGGGTCTCGCCATTCCCTCGCAGGCCGTGATCGTGCCCATGTTCTTCGCGATGAGCGAGGCGGGGCTCTACGACAACCTCCTCGGCATCATCCTGCCGACGGCGGCCTTCGCGATGCCGGTGTGCGCCCTCATCCTCACCGGCGTGATGCGCGACATCACCCCGGAGCTGTACGAGGCCATGACGATGGACGGCGCCACCCACCGTCGGGTCTTCTTCCAGCTGGTGCTGCCGCTCTCCAAGAGCGGGCTCTCCACCATCGTCGTCTTCTCCGCCCTCCAGGCGTGGAACGGCTTCCTCTTCCCGCTCGTGCTGACGCAGTCCGCCGGGTCCAAGGTCATCACCATGGGGCTCTACGACTTCCAGACCGAGCACGGGGTCGACATGCCGGGGATGCTCGCGGCCGTCGTGCTGTCCATGCTTCCCATCCTGCTCGTATATCTGTTCGCCCGCCGAGCCCTGGTACAGGGGCTGATGGGAGTCGGAGGAAAGTGACCGACCACGTGTCCGTACAGACCGAACCGGCCGAGGAGGTGACGCTCCTGCCGTGGCGGGACGCGTCCCGTACTCCGGCCGAGCGCGCCGACGCCCTGCTCCGGGAGATGACGCTGGAGGAGAAGATCGCCCAGCTCTTCGGAGTGTGGGTGGGCGCCTCCGACGAAGGGGCCGAAGTCGCCCCGCACCAGCACGACATGGAGGAGCCGCCGCCGCTGGCCGACCTGCTGCCCGAGGGACTGGGCCAGCTCACCCGGCCGTTCGGCACCGTCCCGGTCGACCCCGCGCTCGGCGCGCTCTCGCTGCTGCGCACCCAGAGCGCGATCACCACCGCCAACCGCTTCGGCATCCCGGCCGTGGCCCACGAGGAGTGCCTCGCGGGCTTCGCCGCCTACGGAGCGACCGCGTACCCCGTGCCGCTCTCCTGGGGCGCGACCTTCGATCCGGCGCTCATCGGCGACATGGCGGGGGCGATCGGCCGCGACATGCGCTCGGTCGGCATCCACCAGGGCCTCGCCCCGGTGCTCGACGTGGTGCGCGACGCCCGCTGGGGCCGCGTTGAGGAGACCATCGGCGAGGACCCGTACCTCGTCGGCACGATCGCCACGGCCTACATCAAGGGTCTGGAGCGGGCCGGCATCATCGCCACCCTCAAGCACTTCGCCGGTTACTCCGCCTCCCGCGCGGGCCGCAACCTGGCGCCGGTCGGCATGGGCTCGCGCGAGCGCGCCGACGTCATCCTGCCGCCGTTCGAGATGGCCGTGCGCGAGAGCGGTGTCCGCTCGGTGATGCACGCCTACACCGACACCGACGGCGTCCCGTCCGCCGCGGACAAGGAACTGCTGACCGGTCTGCTCAGGGACACCTGGGGCTTCGACGGCACCGTGGTCGCCGACTACTTCGGCGTGGCGTTCCTCAAGACCCTGCACGGTGTGGTCGGGACGTTCGGTGAAGCGGCCGTCGCGGCGCTCCTCGCCGGCGTCGACGTGGAGCTGCCGACCGTCAACACGTTCGGTGAGCCGCTGCGTGACGCCGTCGCCGAGGGCCTCATCGAAGAGGCCGACATCGACCGCGCCGCCCACCGGGTCCTCGTGCAGAAGGCGCAGCTCGGCCTGCTGGACGCCGACTGGAACCCGGTGCCCGACGCGCTCGCCGGGGCCGAACTCGCCCCGGAGACACTGCGCGGCACGGTGGACCTGGACAGCGGCGCCAACCGCGCGCTGGCCCGCCGGATCGCCGAGCGGGCCGTCGTGCTGCTCCGCAACGACGGCACCCTGCCGCTCCGGGGCGAGAAGGCCCCCGCCCGCATCGCGCTGATCGGGCCCAACGCCGACCGGCCCACCGCCGTGCTCGGCTGCTACTCCTTCCCCGTCCACGTCGGCAGCCAGCACCCGCACCTGCCCGCCGGTGTCGAACTGCCCACCCTGCGCGAGGCGCTGGTGGCGGAGTTCCCCGGCAGCGAGATCGTCACCGCCGCCGGCTGCGGCATCGACGACGGCGGTACGGAGGGATTCCGCGAGGCGCTGGCGGTCGCACGCGACGCGGACATCGTCATCACCGCGCTGGGCGACCGGGCGGGTCTCTTCGGCCGGGGCACCAGTGGCGAGGGCTGCGACGCCGGTTCGCTCACCCTGCCGGGCGCCCAGCAGCAGCTGCTGGACGCGCTCCTGGACACGGGCACTCCGGTCGTCGTCACCCTGCTGGCGGGCCGGCCGTACGCGCTCGGCCGCGCGGTGGACGAGGCCGCGGCCGTCGTGCAGACCTTCTTCCCGGGCGAGGAGGGCACCCACGCGCTCGCCTCGGTGCTGAGCGGCCGGGTCGCCCCGTCCGGGCGGCTTCCCGTCAGCGTGCCGAGGAAGCCGGACGCGCAGCCGTCCACCTATCTCGCGGCCCGCCTGGGTCACGCGAACGAGGTGTCCAACATCGACCCGACGCCCGCGTTCGGCTTCGGCCACGGTCTCGCGTACACGACGTTCGAGTGGTCCGGCCTCGCCGTCGCGTCGGCGGAGATCCCCACCGACGGTCTGGCCGAACTGGAGTGCACGGTACGGAACACGGGTGACCGCGACGGCGTCGAGGTCGTCCAGCTCTACCTGCACGACCCGGTCGCCTCCGTCGTCCAGCCGGTGCAGCGGCTGGCCGGTTACGTACGGGTCGAGCTGGCCGCGGGCGAGGCCGCCAGGGTGCGTGTCGGCGTCCCCGCCGACCTCGCTTCCTTCACCGGCCGCGACGGCGTGCGCGTGGTGGAGCCGGGCGCGCTGGAGCTGCGGCTCAGCGCCTCCAGCACGGACCCGCGTCTCACCGCCGAGGTGAGGCTCACGGGCCCGGCGCGGCAGGTGGACCACACCCGCCGGCTGCACGCCGAGTTCCAGGTGGAGACGCTCAAGGAGCACTGAACTCCCCGGGACGGCACCTAACACCAGAACGGCTGAACACCTCTGCGCCGGAGCCCGGTCG
>NZ_JBHWZJ010000374.1:0-6713 GCF_042728415.1 Streptomyces sp. NPDC060198
GGGCGTATCAACCGTGTCCCGAAGACCCGCCCGGGGGCGCCTCCCCGGGCGGGTCTTCCGCATGATGTACCGCATGGAGAGCGAGAAGGCGGGCGGCCGGCAACGGCCGGGGCCCCAGGTGTCTCGGCAGCGGCCGGAGTACGGCCGGCATCAGGCGCCCGTGACGTACGAGCGGGGCGACGGCTGCCTCGTCGCGTTCGTCCGCGTCCCGGTCCGGATCGTCGCGGTCCTCCTCGTGCTGCCGGTACGGATGGCCTGGGACCTGCTCGTCCTCACCCTGCGCGCCTCGCACCGGGTGCTGCTGCGGCCCCTGGGCCGTGGTCTGTCATGGGCCTGGCGGACCCTGGTGGTGCGTCCGGTCGCCTGGGTGTGGACGTATCTGGTGGTGCGTCCGGTGGTCTGGGTGTGGACGTATCTGGTGGTGCGTCCGGTGGTCTGGGTGTGGACGTATCTGGTGATGCGTCCGGTCGCCTGGGCGTGGACGTACCTGGTGGTCGTTCCGCTGGTCCGGCTGTACCGCTGGGTGCTCACCCCGGTCGGACACGGAGTGCGGAGCCTCTACCGCTCCCTGCTGACCCCGCTGGGCCACGGACTCCTCGCGGCGGTGCGGTGGCTCGGCCTCGCGCTCTTCGTCTTCCCCTTCGTCTTCCTGTGGCGGTACGTCCTCAGACCCCTCGGCCTCGCCGTCGCCCGGCTGGTACGCACCCTGCTGGTGGTGCCGCTTGTCTGGTTCTGGCGGTCGGTGCTCAGTCCACTCGGACACGGCACGCTCCGGCTGCTCCGGGTGCTGGGACACGGCCTGCTGTGGTGCCTGCGGACGCTGCTCGTCGTCCCGGTCGCCTGGCTCTGGGCCCGTGTCCTCCACCCGGTCCTGCGCGAGACCGGGGCGGCGCTGATGGTGGCCTGGCGGGTCAGCGGCATGATCAGCCGCGCGGTCGGTCGGGCGGTGGCGTGGCTCTTGCGGACGCTGCTCCTCGCCCCGGTGGCCTGGTGCTACCGCACCCTCTGCACACCGGTCGGGCACGTCGTACGGGACTGGGTGTGGCAGCCCGCCCGGAAGGTCGTCGCGGCGGCCGGGTGGGCGGTGCGCGAAACACTGCGGACGGCACGCGAGGCCGTGGGCCGAGCGCGGCGGGACGCCTGGCGCGCGTTCACCGGCGGACAGGCGAAGCCGGAGGTCGGCGGACCCGGGAGGGTTACTGCGCGTACTCTGGGTGAGGAGCACCATGCGACACCCGTGCACGGCGTGGCGCCCGCACCCGAGATCTCCCCGCCCGGCGGAACCACAGGCCGGAGGGGGTGAGCCGGAGCGGCCCCCCGTGACGACCTGTACTTCGTGGGCGGCGCGCCACCGCGCCCGCCCCGCACCGAGGAGAAGAACCACTGGGCAAGCGACAGCCCGAAGGCCCGCCGCCCGCACCGGCGGTGCAGCGCATCCGACTGCGCTACACCAAGCGCGGCCGCCTCCGGTTCACCAGCCACCGAGACTTCCAGCGTGCCTTCGAGCGGGCCCTGCGCCGCTCCGAGGTACCCATGGCCTACTCGGCGGGCTTCACCCCGCACCCCAAGGTCTCGTACGCCAACGCGGCTCCGACCGGCACCGGCAGCGAGGCCGAGTTCCTGGAGATCGCGCTCACCGAGCACCGGGACCCGCAGGTCCTGCGCGACCTCCTCAACGAATCCCTGCCGGACGGCCTCGACATCACCGACGCCGTGGAAGCCCGTACCTCCGGGCTCGCCGACCGGCTGACCGCCTCCGTCTGGGAGATGCGCCTCGACGGCGTGAGTGTCCAGGACGCCGAGGCGGCCGTGGCCGCCTTCCTCGCCGCCGAAACGGTCGAGGTCCAGCGCCGGGCGAAGAACGGTGTGCGCACCTTCGACGCCCGCGAGGCCGTGGTCGCTCTCGAGGCCCTCGATCCACGGTCCGATGGGTCCGGGGACACCGCCTGTGCGATACTGCGCCTGGTAGTGCGGCACATGACACCCGCCGTACGACCCGACGACGTCCTGTCCGGTCTCCGAGCTGTGGCCGACCTGGCGCCGCCGGTCCCCGTAGCGGTGACCAGGCTGGCGCAGGGGCTCTTCGACGAGGAGTCCGGCACGGTGACCGACCCGCTCGCGCCCGACCGCGACGCACCCCCGGCCGTCCCAGCGACGGCCCCCGGGAGTGTCGCGACGGCGCCTGAAGGTTCGGGTTCCGCGTAAGGCGGTCGTTGTAGCGCGGCCCCGCGGCCCAGGGACTCACCTGGGGTCGGGCCGCGCACTGACCAGAAGACTTTCGCCAGGCCGTACGCACCACGCGTAGGGAACCGGCGAGCCAGACATCAGCTCCCGTGCGGCGCCCGCGCCCCGGACAGCGGGGTCGCGCACCACGCGACAACCCCGCCGGACCGGATCAGGCGCGGCGCCCGGGAGCGCGACGGGAGAACCGCCCGCATGCTTGAGTCGACCGAATCCGGCACGACCGGAAACAACGAAGACAACACCCCCGGGGACAAGCTGCCGCCGCGCCGCAGGCGCCGCGCCGCTTCCCGCCCCGCGGGCCCGCCGTCCGGCGGCGCCGCGAAGACGCAGGACGAGACCCCGGCCGCCGAGGCCGTGGCACCCTCCGCCGGAGTCCAGGACGAGACCGCCGACGCGGCGGCTCCGGCCCGCCCGCGCCGTCGTGCCGTCCGCAAGGCGACCTCCCCGGCCGGCGCGCCGAAGGCCGCCGTCGAGGAGGCCCCGGTGGCGGAAGCCGCCGAGGTCGTGGTGGCTCCGGCCGCTCCGGCAGCCTCCGTCGAGGAGCAGGCCGAGGAGCCCGCCCAGGCTCCGGCGCCGCGTGCCCGCCGTCGCGCGGTCCGTAAGGCGACCGCCCCGGCGGGTGCCCCGCAGGCCGCCGAGCAGGAGGCCCCCGAGGAGATCGTGGTCGAGACCGCCGCGCCCGTCGAGGCCGTCGTGGAGCAGGTCGAGGCGCCGCGAGGCCGCCGTCGCGCGGTCCGCAAGGCGACCTCCCCGGCCGGTGCGCCGAAGACCACCGCCGAGGAGACCCCGGCCGCCCCGGTCGAGGAGCAGGCAGCCGTGGAGCCGGTCGCCGAAGAGGCCGCCGCCGAGACTCCGGCCCGCCCGCGCCGTCGCGCGGTCCGTAAGGCGACCGCCCCGGCGGGTGCCCCGCAGGCCGCCGAGCAGGAAGCCCCCGAGGAGATCGTGGTCGAGGCCGCTCCGGTTGCCGAGGCCGTCGTGGAGCAGGCCGAGCCGGTCGACGAGGCGGCCCCGGCCCGTCCGCGCCGCCGCGCCTCCCGCAAGGCCACCTCGCCCGCCGGTGCGCCGCAGGCCGCCGCGCCCGTCGAGCCCGCCGAGCCGGTCGGGGAGGCCCTGCCCGAGGCCGTCGCCGAGGAGCTCGCCGCCGAGCCCGAGGAGGTCGCGGAGTCCGCGCCGCGCGGCCGTCAGCGCCGCCGCGCCACCGCTCCCGCAGGCCGGCCCGAGTTCACCGCCACCGAGGAGCCCGTCCGTCGCGGACGTCGCGCGACCCGCCCGGCCGTGGCCGTCTTCCAGGCTCCGGTGTTCTCCGAGCCCATGTTCCAGACCCCGGAGACCGCTGCCGCCGCGGCTGCCGCGGCCCCGCCGTACGTCGAGCCGGAAGACGAGACCGACGAGGTCGACCAGGCGCCGCAGGCCGTCGAGGCGCCCGCGCCCGTCGAGCCCGCCGGGCAGACCCCGCGTCGCCGTCGCCGCCGTCGCGGCGAGGCCGCCGAGGCCGAGCAGACCGTCGCGCCCGTCGAGCCGGAGCCGGAGGTCGAGGCCGAGGCCGAGGCCGAGGACGCGCCCGAGACCGAGACCGAGGCGGAGCACGAGGCCGCCGACGACACCGAGTACGGCGACCGCCCGTCGCGCCGTCGCCGTCGCGGTGGCCGGCGCCGCCGCCGCGGCGACGCGGGCGAAGGCGACGAGGGCTACGACACCGAGCACGCCGCCGTGTCCGACACCTCAGCCGACCACGCCGACGAGCAGCAGCCGGCCCTGTCCGACACCGAGGCCTACGCCGACGACGACAACGACGACGAGCGCCACGACTCCGCCGCCGGCGGTTCCAGCAGCAGCCGTCGCCGCCGTCGCCGTCGCCGTCGCAGCGGTGACGGGGCCGACAACGGCACCGACAACGGAGCTCACGGCTCCGGCGGTTCCGACGACCCGGAGCGTACGGTCGTCAAGGTCCGCGAGCCGCGCGAGCGCCGGAGCCGGGAGTCGGCCGAGCGTGAGCCCGGTACCGGCTTCGACGAGGTCCAGTCCATCAAGGGCTCGACCCGTATGGAGGCGAAGAAGCAGCGCCGCCGCGAGGGCCGCGAGCAGGGCCGCCGCCGCGTCCCGATCATCACCGAGGCCGAGTTCCTGGCCCGCCGTGAGGCCGTCGAGCGCGTCATGGTCGTCCGCCAGAGCGGCGAGCGCACCCAGATCGGCGTCCTCGAGGACAACGTGCTCGTGGAGCACTACGTCAACAAGGAGCAGGCCACCAGCTACGTCGGCAACGTCTACCTGGGCAAGGTCCAGAACGTGCTGCCGTCGATGGAGGCCGCGTTCGTCGACATCGGCAAGGGCCGCAACGCCGTGCTGTACGCCGGTGAGGTCAACTTCGAGGCGCTCGGCATGGCCCACGGGCCGCGCCGCATCGAGACCGCCCTCAAGTCCGGCCAGTCGGTGCTCGTCCAGGTGACGAAGGACCCGATCGGCCACAAGGGCGCCCGCCTGACCAGCCAGGTCTCCCTGCCCGGCCGTTACCTCGTCTACGTGCCCGAGGGCTCGATGACCGGGATCAGCCGCAAGCTCCCGGACACCGAGCGCGCCCGGCTGAAGACCATCCTCAAGAAGATCGTTCCCGAGGACGCGGGCGTCATCGTGCGCACCGCCGCCGAGGGCGCGAGCGAGGACGAGCTCCGCCGTGACGTCGAGCGTCTCCAGGGCCAGTGGGAGGAGATCCAGCAGAAGTCGCGCAACACCGGCAGCTCCAATGCGCCGACGCTGCTCTACGGCGAGCCGGACATGACCGTCCGGGTCGTCCGCGACATCTTCAACGAGGACTTCTCCAAGGTCATCGTCAGCGGCAACGACGCCTGGGAGACGATCCACGGATACGTCTCGCAGGTCGCCCCCGACCTGACGGACCGTCTGTCGCGCTGGACGTCCGAGGTCGACATCTTCGCGACGTACCGCATCGACGAGCAGCTGATGAAGGCTCTGGACCGCAAGGTCTACCTGCCGAGCGGCGGTTCGCTGGTGATCGACAAGACCGAGGCGATGGTCGTCGTCGACGTCAACACCGGCAAGTTCACCGGTCAGGGCGGCAACCTCGAAGAGACCGTCACCAAGAACAACCTGGAAGCGGCCGAGGAGATCGTGCGTCAGCTGCGGCTGCGCGACCTCGGCGGCATCGTCGTCGTGGACTTCATCGACATGGTGCTGGAGTCCAACCGCGACCTGGTGCTCCGGCGCCTGCTGGAGTGCCTGGGGCGCGACCGTACGAAGCACCAGGTCGCCGAGGTGACCTCGCTGGGGCTCGTCCAGATGACCCGTAAGCGGGTCGGCCAGGGCCTGCTGGAGTCGTTCTCCGAGACCTGCGTCCACTGCAACGGGCGCGGCGTCATCGTGCACATGGAGCAGCCGACGACGTCCGGTGGCGGCGGTGGCGGCAAGCGGTCCAAGAAGCGCGGCCGCGGTGGCGTGGACCAGGGCCACGAGCACGGTCACGAGCAGGACCACGGCCACGACGACCAGGCGCACGAGGACGAGCACGAGTCCGAGGCCGAGGTCGCCGCCGAGGTGGCCGAGCCGGTGGCGCTGCCGGAGCCGGAGTTCGTCCCGGACGAGGAGCTGTACAGCAGCCCCGCCGAGGCGGAGGCGGCGGCTTCGCGTGGCCGCGGACGCCGTCGGGCGACCCGCAAGGTGTCGGCCCCGGCCGGCACCCCCCGGGGTGCCGCCCAGGCACCGGTCGCCGCTCAGGCACCGGTCGTCGAGGAGCAGTCGGTGGAGGTCGTGGAGCCGGTGGCCGAGCCGGTCGTGGAGCCGGTGGAGGAGACTCCGGCGGCCCCCGAGCCCGAGGCCGCGCCCCAGGGCCGTACCCGCCGCAGGGCGACCCGTAAGGCGACCTCTCCGGCGGGTTCGCCGAAGCAGGCCGCCCCGGCGGAGCCGGTGACCGCGGCCGAGCCCGCCGTCGAGCCGGTGGCCGTCGAGGACCCGGTCGTCCAGGCGCCCGCGCCTGTCGCCGAGACCCCGGCCCGGGCCGACGAGGCGGAGGCTCCGGCCGCGCCGCGGGCCCGTCGCCGGGCGACCCGGAAGGCGACCGCTCCGGCGGGCTCGCCGTCCGGCGCCGAGCAGGCCGAGATCGTCGTCGTGACGGGTACGCCCGCCGCACCGGACGAGGTCGCCGAGGCACCCGTCGCCGAAGCCGGTGACACGGCCGAGGAGGTGGCGCCCGCCAAGAAGACGGCGGCGCGCAAGACGGCCAAGAAGGCTCCGGCGAAGAAGGCGGCCCCGGCCAAGAAGGCGGCGGCCGTGAAGAAGGCGGCCCCGGCCAAGAAGGCGGCGACCGCGAAGAAGACGACGACGGCCAAGAAGGCGCCGGCGAAGCGGGCGACGAAGAAGGCCGTCGCGGCCGAGCAGGCGTCGGCCGGTACGTCCGAGGAGTGACCGCGGGCTGACCTCGCACCACCACCGGTGGGCCGTTCTCCCGGACGCGGGGG
>NZ_JBHWZJ010000375.1:0-6675 GCF_042728415.1 Streptomyces sp. NPDC060198
CTCAGCCGCCGGTCAGCGCGTTCGTCTTCCACACCACCACGAGCACCAGCAGCCCCAGCAGCACCACGGCGGCGACGCTCTGCGCGAGGCCGTTGCGCAGCTTTGCCGGGGCGTACGCCAGGCCGTACATCACCAGGGCGCCGGTGAGCAGGCCGCCGAGGTGGCCCTGCCAGGAGGTGAAGAAGGCGGAGAGCACCATCCACACCAGGAACCCGGCCATGAAGCGGTTCAGGGAGCCCACGTCGCGGCCCAGGCGTCGGCCGATGACGTAGAGCGCCGCCGCCAGGCCGAAGACGGCTCCGGAGGCACCCACGGTGTCGGTGTCGGGTGCCAGTACGTACACCAGCACCGAGCCGCCCACCGCGGAGAGCAGATACAGCGCGGCGTAGCGGACCTTGCCGAGCTGGGTCTCCACGTCCCGGCCGAGGTTCCAGAGCGCCAGCATGTTGAAGACCAGGTGCATCACGCCGATCGACGAGTCCGGCGGCAGATGCAGGAACGCTCCGGTCAGCAGCCGGTACCACTCACCGCCGATCACACCGGTCGTCTCGAAACCGGGCGGCGTCCAGCCGTCGTACACGTACAGGGCGCCGTCGGGCCCGGTGAGGGCGGCCCCGAGCATCCCGAACCGGTCCAGGATCTCGGGCTTCACGACCTCGGCGACGTAAGCGAGGACGTTCAGCGCGATGAGCGCGTAGGTGACCAGCGGCTTCGTGCCGGACGGGACCCCGCCGCCGAAGAGGCTCCGGGCCTGGCGGACCGAGCGGTTGCCCTCCCGTACGCACTCCGGGCACTGATGCCCGACCGCCGCCTCCCGCATGCAGTCCGGGCATATCCGGCGGTCGCAGCGGGTGCAGCGGACATGCGTCTCGAACGACGGATGGCGGTAACAGGTGGGGGTGTCGGCGGGGGTGTCGGCCTCCATGACCGGCTCCTTCACTGGGCGAGGTGATGCGCGGTGCCGAGGTGACGGCGGCGATCAAGATAGCGAACCCGGAATTCGGACCATATGCCCGGGTGCCGGATGGCAGCCTGGGACCGGCACCGGCAAGCCGACTCCCGTACCGGACAGGCCCGGAGCGCGGGAACAGCGCTGGAGGACGCGTGCCCTGCATCACCGGATCGGATCGAACGGGATCGGACCGGATCGGAACGGAGACAGTCATGATCGGATCAGCCCCGGCATCGCCGGCCCCCTCGACCTCGCCGGTCGCGGGCCCCGCCCTCTCGCTCGACAAGGTCGCGGCGCGTGCCCCCGGCCTCGTCAGCCTCTACAAGACGGCTGGTGTCTCCCTGCGCAAGCGGGGCATGGACGGCGCCCGGGCGGCGGTCTACCTGGTGCTCGACCACTCGGGCTCGATGAGGGACTACTACAAGGACGGCAGCGTCCAGGCCCTCGCCGACCAGGTCCTCGGGCTGTCGGCCCATCTCGACGACGACGGACGCGTCCCCGTCGTCTTCTTCTCCACCGACATCGACGCCGTCACCGACATCGCGCTCGACAACCACCGGGGCCGCGTCGACGGGATCGTGGCGGGCCTCGGGCACATGGGGAAGACCAGCTACCACCTGGCGATGGACGCCGTCATCGACCACTACCTCGACAGCGGCTCCACCGCCCCCGCCCTCGTCGTCTTCCAGACCGACGGCGGTCCGATCAACAAACTCGCGGCCGAACGATTCCTCTGCAAGGCGGCCCGGCTCCCGCTGTTCTGGCAGTTCGTCGGCTTCGGCAACACCCGCAGCACCCAGTTCGACTTCCTGCGCAAGCTCGACGAACTCGCCGTCCCCGCCAAGCGCGTGGTCGACAACGCCGGCTACTTCCACGCCGGACCCGACCCGCGCACCGTCCCCGACGACGTGCTCTACGACCGGCTCGTGGCGGAGTTCCCGCTGTGGCTCGCGGCGGCCCGGGAGCGCGGCATCGTGAGGTGAGTGCGGCATCGTGAGGCGAGTGCGGCATCGTGAGGTGAGCGCGGCACCGTGAGGCGAGTGAAGCGAGCGCGGCACCGTGAGGCGAGCCTGGGGCAGGGGCGTCCTCAAGGGCGGGTGGGCGGCCGGACGCCCGGCCCCCGCACCCGTCGCGGTGAGCGGCGGGAACACCCGTTGCGGTGATCCGCCGGAAATCCTGACAGGAGATGTCGGGATGAGGCGGTTCGATGGCGGGCATGACACCGAACACCCCCGCCGCCACGCCCCCCGCCACCTGGGCCGACTTCCACACGGCGGAGCCCGCCTTCGCCGCCGTCGTCGAGAAGCGCTTCCGCCTCTACCGCCACCAGGTCCTGGCCACCCTCCGCAGGGACGGGTCGCCCCGGGTCACCGGGCTGGAGGCCGACTTCCGCTTCGGCGAGATGCTGCTCGGCATGATGCCCCACTCCCGCAAGGCCCTCGACCTGTTCCGCGATCCCCGCTTCGCGATCCAGGCCAACCCCGGCCCGGACGCCGACATGGCCGACGGTGACGTACGTGTCGCCGGTCGCGCGATCGAGGTCACCGACCCGGCGCTGCTTGCCCGCTTCATCGCGGAGGCCACGCCCCCGGAGCCGTTCCACCTCTTCCGCGTCGACATCACCGAGGTGGTCCACACCGGTATGGACGGCGAGGAACTCGTCGTCCGCTCCTGGCACCCGGGCCGTGGCCTGCGCACGGTCCGCCGGGGGAACGAGGGGCCGGTCGAGAGGGGCTGAGCCCGGGGTCTCACGTCGCGGCCGGGCCTCGCGCGCCGAGTCCCGCCGCCCGCGCGGCACGGCGCGCGTGCACCCCGTCCGCCGCCCCGGCCATCTCCCGCAGGGCGGACTGCTGCTCTCTCCGGGTGAGCCGGTCGAGGTAGAGGCGGCCGTGCAGGTGGTCCGTCTCGTGCTGCAGACAGCGGGCGAAGTACCCCCTGCCCTCGATCACCAGCGGCGCCCCGTCCTTGTCCCTCCCGCGTACGACGGCGAGGTCGGGTCGGGGCACCGTCCGGTAGGGGCCCGGCACGGAGAGGCACCCTTCCGCCTCGTCGGACAAGTGGCGCTGCCCCGAGGGGAGTTCCTCCAGCGTGGGGTTGGCGATGTGGCCCACGTGCCGTACGCCCCAGTCGTCGGTGATGTCCCACACGAAAAGCCGCAGGTCCTCGCCCACCTGATTGGCGGCCAGCCCCGCGCCCTCGGCCACCTCGTTGGTGGCGAACATGTCGTCGATCAGACGGGAGAGCCCGGGCGTGCCGAAGGCGGTGACCTCCCGGCACGGACGGTGCAGTACGTCCTCGCCGACGACCGTGATCCGGCGCACCTCGCCCCGCACGGCTTCCGGGACCCGCCGGGGGTACGAGGCGACGGGCGCCCCCTGCACGCGCACCCCGCCCCGCCCGATGGACCCCACGTACCCGTCAGTCATGAAGATCAACGCCCTTCGCGTCCGCCGAGCCCGTCGCCCCGACGGGCGTCACTCGCGTCCGCCGGGCGCGCGCCACGGGCAGGGCTCACTTGACCAGATGCTTTGCAAAGTAGCAGACTTTGCAAAGTGACCGAAGAGGAAATCCCCGGAATCCACTGCCCTCGCGAGGGCATCCCTGCTGCCGGCGTCCCGGCCGAGGGTGCTCCCGATGTGGAGGTGCCCGGTACGGAGGTGCCGCGCGAGGCTGCCGCCCGGCAGCCGCTCCCGGACCACCCCCTGCGCCTCGCGCTGCTGGACCTCCTCGCCGAGGCCGGGACGGTCACCTCGACCGAGGCTGCGAGCCGACTCGGCCAGAGCTCCGGCCTCTGCTCCTTCCACCTGAGGCAGCTGGCCCGTCACGGCCTGATCGAGGAGGTCCCGGACAGCCGTGGCCGGGCCAGGCCGTGGCGGCTGCGGTGGGGGAGCGGCGAGCCGGGTCGGCCCGCAGAGGGCGAACCCGCGCCCAAGGGGGCGGCGCGGGGTGGCAGTCCTTCCGGGGCGCCCGTGCCGGAGCCCTTCGACGTGCTCTCCCGGGGACTGGAGGACGAGAGCTACCAGCACTGGCTCGGACACCGGGACGAGGCGCCCGCCTCGTGGCGGAGCGACCCTTCCTTCAGCGCCGTCGTCCACCTCACCCCCGAGGAAGCCGCCGAAGTCGCCGCCTTCGTCACCCGTCTGCTGGCCGGATACCGGGAGCGCGACCGCGACCCCGCCGCGCGGCCCGAGGGAGCGCTTCCCGTGGCCGTCGTCACACGGCTCTTCCCGCTGCCGCCCGACGCCGCTCGACTGCCACAACACCCCAGGCCGCAGGGGTGAGGGCGGCCGGCGGACAAGTTTCCGCGATCCGAGGCCCCAAGATCCACCACTCGCCGGGAGGACGTGCTACGGTGTTCCAGTTGCAGTTTTGGTACCCATGAACTTTATGTGCGCCTGACGGGAATGCTTCCTCAGGCGCATTATTGTTTTCCGGCTTTCTCCGGATGGGGCTCAATGCGGCGACTTGGAATTCGTAAAGTGCGGATTCTCGGCACTGCACCTCTTTTAGGAGAATGACATGGCTACTGGAACCGTGAAGTGGTTCAACTCGGAAAAGGGCTTCGGCTTCATCGAGCAGGACGGCGGCGGCGCCGACGTCTTCGCCCACTACTCCAACATCGCCACCTCGGGCTTCCGTGAGCTCCAGGAGGGCCAGAAGGTCTCCTTCGACGTCACGCAGGGCCAGAAGGGCCCGCAGGCGGAGAACATCGTCCCCGCCTAATTCGGCCGGACGCGTACCTCGCAGCCGGGGCTCGCACCTTCACGGTGCGGGCCCCGGTTTGTGCTGTCTCCGGGACGTCCTGTCGCCGGAGCACCCGCCATGTGCCGCATCCTGGGGCGCACATGAAAGCGGTCCGTAGAGCATGTCGCAGCGACCCAGGAATCCCCCAGGAGGGAATTTCCGTATGACCCGCTTCGAACGCCAGGACCGCCCGACCGGCAACCGTCAGCCGAGTGGCCGGGGCCGCGCCCAGTCCCAGGCCGCCCCCGCCCGCCGGGGAGCCGGCAAGGCTCCCGCGCGCCGCCGTCCCGCCGCTCCGCAGGGCGGCGAGTTCGCCCTGCCGGAGACCCTCACCCCCGCTCTGCCCGCCGTCGAGGCGTTCGCCGAGCTGGACATGCCCGCCGCGCTCCTGAAGACGCTGGCCGCGCAGGGCGTCACCGATCCCTTCCCGATCCAGGGCGCCACCCTGCCGAACTCGCTCGCCGGCCGGGACATCCTCGGCCGCGGCCGTACCGGCTCCGGCAAGACGCTGGCCTTCGGCCTCGCGCTGCTGGCCCGTACCGCCGGACGCCGCAGCGAGCCCCGCGCCCCGCTGGCTCTCGTCCTGGTCCCGACCCGCGAGCTCGCCCAGCAGGTGACCGACGCGCTCACGCCGTACGCCACCTCCGTGAACCTGCGTCTGGCGACCGTGGTCGGCGGGATGTCCCTCACCAAGCAGGCCGCCACGCTCCGGCGCGGCGCCGAGGTGCTCGTCGCCACTCCGGGACGGCTGAAGGACCTCATCGAGCGCGGCGACTGCCGCCTGGACGAGGTCTCCATCACGGTCCTCGACGAGGCCGACCAGATGGCCGACATGGGCTTCATGCCGCAGGTCACCGCCCTGCTCAAGCAGGTCGAGGCGGACGGTCAGCGGATGTTGTTCTCCGCGACCCTGGACAAGAACATCGACCGGCTGGTCAAGATGTTCCTGACCGACCCGGTCGTGCACTCCGTCGACCCGTCGGCCGGCGCCGTCACCACGATGGAGCACCACGTGCTGCACGTGCTGGACGACACCGACAAGAAGGCCGTCGCCACGAAGATCGCCGCCCGCGAGGGCCGCGTGATCATGTTCGTCGACACCAAGCGTGCCGCCGACCGCTTCGCCAAGCGTCTGCTCGCCGCCGGTGTCCGCGCCGCCGCCCTGCACGGCGGCCGGTCCCAGCCGCAGCGCAACCGCACCCTGGACCAGTTCAAGGACGGCCAGGTCACGGCGCTCGTCGCGACCAACGTGGCGGCGCGCGGCATCCACGTCGACGACCTCGACCTCGTCGTCAACGTGGACCCGCCCACCGACCACAAGGACTACCTCCACCGGGGCGGCCGTACCGCGCGCGCCGGTGAGTCCGGCAGCGTCGTCACGCTGGTGCTGCCCGAGGAGAAGCGGGAGATGACCCGCCTCATGCAGGACGCGGGCATCGCCCCGCACACCACCCGCATCACCTCCAGCGACCCGGAGCTCAGCCGGATCACCGGCGCCCGCGAGCCCTCCGGCATCGCGGTCGTCATCGAGGTGCCCCAGCCGACCCCGCCGAAGCAGCGCACCCGCTCCGGCGGCCCGGCCGGCGCCGGCACCACCACCCGCTCGGGCAGCCGGGGCCGGGGCCGCCGGGGCGGCGCGGGCGGTACGGGTGCCGCCGGCGGCACGGGCAGCACCGGCAACACCGGCGGTGCACGCGGCACGGGTAACGGCGGCGGCGCACGCGGCACCGGTAACGGCGGCGGCCGCGGCGGAGCCTCCGCCGGGGCGCAGCGCGGCGAGGCCCGCGGCGCGGGCGCCGGACGTACGGGCGCGAGCGCCGGCCGCACCGGCTCCGGCCGTACGGGCACCGGCTCCGGCCGCCCCGCCGGCGCGGGCCGCGGCAACGGCGGCAACGGCGGGGGCGCACCCCGGGCCCGCCGCGCCGCGTAGGGTGCCGCGTCCCCGGTGCCCGTGAGGCACCACGGCGGACGCGGGTACG
>NZ_JBHWZJ010000376.1:0-6654 GCF_042728415.1 Streptomyces sp. NPDC060198
GTCCGTCGCCCCGTCCCTCAGGGCCGCGCCGTCCGTGGCGCCGGGGGTTCCCGTGGCCACTGCGGGGGCGGCGGCGTCGTCCTCGTCCACCGCGGGGGCTGCGCCGCCCTGGAGGCGTTCGCGGTCGGAGGCGCGGACCTGGATGACGAAGAGGGCGATCAGCGCGGCGAGTACGGCGATCACGGCCGCGACGATGAAGGCGGCCGACACACCGGAGGCCAGTACCTCGTTGCCCCAGGGCGGCGGGAGTTCGCCGGTCCGGCGGAACTCCAGCTGCTGGGCGGGGGTCGCCTCCTGCATGAACTTCGGGATCTGGTCGGTCGCCTCGTTGCGGCTGGCGGTGCCGAAGACGGTGACCAGGATGGAGAGCCCGAGCGAACCGCCGACCTGTTGGGTGGCGTTCAGGATTCCGGATGCCGCTCCCGCTTCCTTGGGTCGGACGCCCGAGACGGCCATCAGGGTCAGCGAGACGAACTGGAGTCCCATGCCCAGACCGAAGACGAGGATCGGGCCGAGCAGGCTGCCCAGATAGGTGCTGTTCGCGTCGGTCAGGGTCAGCCAGCCGAGTCCTCCCGCCGCCAGTACCGCGCCCGTCACCATGAAGGGTTTGGGCCCCCACCTGGGCAGCAGTTGGGAAGCGATCCCGGCGCCGACGGCGATGATGACGCTCACCGGGAGGAAGGCGAGCCCGGCGCGCAGTGGGCTGAAGCCGAGGACGTTCTGCACGAACAGGGTGAGGAAGAAGAACATGCCGAACATCGCGGCGGACAGGGACAGCATGATGCCGTAGGTGCCCGCGCGGTTGCGGTCGCGGAACATCCACAGCGGGGTGATCGGCTGTTTCGACCGCCGCTCGTTGGCGATGAACGCCGCGAGCAGCACCACGGCCGCCGCGAAGGCCCCGAGGGTGACCGTGTCGCTCCAGCCGTCCTCCGAGGCCCGGATGAAGCCGTAGACGAGCATCACCATGCCCAGTGTGGACGTGAGCGCGCCGAGGAGGTCGAAGTGGCCCGGGTGACGGACGGACTCGGGGATGTAGCGGGGGGTGGCAAGTGCGATCAGCAGGCCGATCGGCACGTTGACGAAGAAGATCCACCGCCAGTCGAGCCACTCCACCAACAGGCCTCCGGCGAGCAGGCCGATCGCGCTGCCGCCCGCGGAGACCGCGGCGAAGACGCCGAACGCCCTGTTCCTCTCGGGCCCTTCACGGAAGGTCGTGGTGATCAGCGACAGCGCCGTGGGGGAGGCGATGGCGCCGCCGACGCCCTGGAGGGCACGGGCGGCGAGCAGTTGCCAGGACTCCTGCGCCAGACCGCCGAGCAGGGAGGCGAACACGAAGAGCAGAACGCCGAAGATGAAGACTCTGCGGCGTCCGAGGATGTCTCCCAGCCGTCCGCCCAGCAGGAGCAGACCGCCGAAGGTCAGCGTGTAGGCGTTGATCACCCACGAGAGGTTCTCGGTGCTGAATCCGAGAGAGGTCTGGATGTGCGGGAGGGCGATGTTGACGATGGTGATGTCGAGCACCACCATCAGCTGGCACGAGGTGATGACGAGGAGCGCCATACCTTTGCCGCGGCCCTCGTTCTTGTTCCCGGGCGCGGCCAGATGTGCGACATTCGCTTGGGAGTCCGTCATATCAGTACCCATGTCTGCCGACGGCGGCGCCCTCGGTCCGTACGGGCCCGGACGCGTTACCCGTTCGACGTTAGGCTCCGGGTCGCGGCACCGCCATTCGGGCGCACGACGGGCGCATGTGGCGCCCGGGCCCGCCCCCGCACACCTCCGCGTTCACCGGGACTTCACCGGAGAGACGTGCCCGGATCTCCCGCGCGGGGCCGGTACCGCCCTAGGATTCCCTGCATGACGCGCGCGCCGCGCGTCACGGGGGCAGGGGGAGGCGCGATGGGCGCGGGCGGCGAGATACCGGACCGAGTGCGCGGGGTGTTGCCCCTCGGTGTGCGTCTTTACCATGTGCGGCCGGACGGTTCCGTGGTCGTCGCGGACCGTGACGGCTGCCGGCCGCTGGGTCCTGACGGCGGAACGATCCCCTTCATCGACGACGGGCAGTTCGCCCATTACCTGGTGGGCGACGCCGCCACGTCCCCGGAGCGGCCGTCCAACGCGACGGTGAAACTCGGGATGGTCGCTCCCCGCAGCGCCTTCACGCCCCACGCCCACGGCGGCGAGCACTACGTGTTGTCGCTCGGTCACGCGTCCTGCGGTCTCTGGGACGCCGAGCGCGGCAGGACCGCCGACGTACCACTCGTACCGGGGATGCTCATACGCATCCCGGAGATGATGCCGCACTCCTTCGCCAACCGGGGAACACGTCCGCTGACCATCGTCACGGCCAACACGGGGTACGGCATCGATCACGAGGACTACGCGATCACCGCCCCGGAAGCGGAGCGCCGCTCCCGGGGCGGCGTTCCACCGGAGGAGCACGGCACTCTCGCCACGGCGGCCACCACCGACTTCCGGGCCCTCGCGACGGCTCTGCGCTCCGTGGAGGAACGCCAGCGGGTCCACGGCATCGCCCCGGCGACGGTGCGCGAGCGGCTCGCGGGCCGACTGCGCCGGGTGGCCACGGCCCTGGAGGCACGCCCGTGATCTGTCCGCACTGCGAGCACCGGCTGCTCCGCAAGGAACGCCCCGGCAACAGGTGCGCGTACTGCCGGCGCGTCTACGCGCTGGACCCGAAGACCAACGCCCTCGAACTCAGCGACCTCCGGGTGCGGCGTGTGATGGCCGCGCTGTCGGCCGACGGCCGGCTCGCGGTCGCCCCCGGACAGCTCTGGTACGCCCTGTCGCGCCGATCGCTGCGGAAGAGCAGCCTCGGGGACGCCTGGAACTCTTTTACGGGGGTGCTGGGCTTAGGACTTCTGCTGGCGGGTGTCCTGATCCCCTTCGTGCCGGCCATCGTCGCCGGAGGGGTCCTGTCGCTGGTGTCGCTGTCGGTGGTCGTCGCCCGCAGCGCCGGGGTGGGCCGCGGCGTCCCGCAGGTGGACCGTGCCGCGTTCCGCTCGGAGGTCCTCACCCCCTGGCTCAGGGTGTACGGCGAACTGCCGCCGGGCATGGTGGACGACCCCGTCCGGGAGTGGACCCCGGACGGCGCCCCGCCCGCACTGCCGAGGACCGCACCGCCGAAGACCGCACCGCCGAAGACCGTGGCCGGCGCGCCCGCCCCCGCCGACCGGGCGGCCGGAGTCCTGCTCTGCCCCGATCCGTCGGTCATCGCGTTCCTCGCGGCCGAGGGAGTGGCCGGCCACTACGGCCTCGCGCTCGTCCGGACCCTCGACGAGGCCGTGGCCCTCGCCCCTCGGGGGCCGGTGATCGTGCTGCACGACGCCGACGCGCACGGCGCACTGCTCGTCCGGCACGTCCGCGACGCGTTCCCGGGCATCAGGGTGGTCGACGCAGGGCTTCCCGTGCGCAAGGTCCGCGGTCTCGCACACGCGGTGCCGGTACGCGACCGGTGGCACCGGCCCGATGCCGGGGGACGGCGCGCGCTCGCCGCTCTCGGCGAGTTCGGCACGGCGGAGCTGAAGTGGCTGGGCCGTGGCTGGGGGTTCCCGCTCGTCGGACTTCCTCCGGCCCGGCTGCTTGAGGTCGTCGCGCGGTGCGCCGGCCGGGCCACCGGCCGCCCCGACCCCGCCCGTGCCGGGGCGGCCGGTGTCGGCTTCCTGACCTGGCCCTCCACCGGCCCGGCCGAGGAGCGCAGAAAATGATCTGCCCGGGCTGCGAAGCGCGGCTCACCCGGAAGGAACGTGTCGGCGGCAGGTGCGTGCACTGCGGGAAACGCCATGCGCTGGACCCCAGGTCGGACGGGGTGGGGATGCACGACCTGCGCATCCGGCGCTGCGTGGAGCGTGCCACCGGCAACGGCAGGCTGAAGATCACCCTGACCCAGCTCTGGTACGCCGCCCGGTCGTCCAACCCGTCCGCGGAGGGGTCCCCTTCGCACGGGGTCCGGGCGTGGGTGCGCTGGACCGTCGCGTTGCCGCTCTCCGCCGCGCTGGTCGCGGTCGCCGTCGCGGCGCACGGCGGGTTCCGGACGGTCGCCCTGGGGCTGGTCCCGGTGGTGCTCGTCCTGGCGGCGGTGCTGCGGCACCGTCCGGCTCGGCGGCCGTACGCGCAGGTCCATCCGTCGGAGACCGTGTTCCGTTCGCTGATGCTCGGCGCCTGGACGCTGACGTACGGCGGGCTGCCCGGAGGTGTGGTCGACGAGAAGCGCGCGGCGGGCGCCACGGCGCAGCGTCGCGGGGTCAAACAGCGGTCGGGACCACCGGAAGTGGTCATCGTCTGCACGGAGCCGGTCGTCGCGCGCTTCCTCAGGGAAAACCGGCTCCCGGACAGGTCGCACACCCTCCTGGTGGCGAAGGCCGCCGAGCGCGGCGGCCCCGTGAACGGGCCCGCGCACGTGCGGGAGGCTCTGGAGCTGCTGGCCGCGCAGCGATCCGACCTGCCGGTCGTGGTGCTGCACGACGCGGATGCCGGCGGCGCGCTGCTCGCCCCGGCTCTCCGCGCCGCCCACCCCGGCCGGACGATCGTGGACGCCGGGCTCCGGCCGGGGGCTGCCTCACGTAACCGGCGTGCCGTCCGCCGCTTCTCCCCCGGCAGGGGATGCGACGCGGAACTCCTGCGCACCGTGGCCGGGTTGCCCGGACCCGAGGCCGAGGCGCTGGCCGAGGGCTGGTGGTGGCCGGTCGCCGCGGTGCCGCCCCCGGTACTCGCCGAGGCCGTCACCAAGGCGGTCGAGCATGCCGTGCGGGCGCCCGCCCCGCCGCCCGATCGCCCGGGGAGCCCGCTCTCCCAGGGGTTCCTCACCTGGCCGGACGACCTCGAAGAGCCGCAGCCCCCAGGCGCCTCCCGCACCGACCGGAAGCACGACAGAAAGCACGACCGGAAGCACGACAGGAGCACCTCATGACACCGCGACGCCCTCCCGTCGCCGGGGCGCGTATCCTCCCGGACCAGGTCAGGGACCGGGCCCGGCCCGGCGGGCCCGGCACCCGCCTGCTCGCCCGCGCGGTGGACGCCGCACTCCACGCAGCGATCGACGCCGCGGCCGTGCGGGCCGCAGAGCCGGGCGGCCTCCGTTTCACCGAACGTCAGTTGTACTTCGAGACCTGCCGGGTGTTCGATCCCTCCCTGACCCTGCTGAGCCGGATTCCGCGCACCGCTCGGCCGTACCTGCGGCTGCCGTCGTTCACCCGTGCTCTGGACGTCCGGGGCCGGGACACCGTCCCGGGCCTGCTGCCGCCCCCGCCCGAGGAGGTACCCGCTCCGGAGCGGGCGGGTGAACCCGACCTCCACGCATACGGGCTGCCCCGTCTCCTGGTCTGCCAGGACCGCGCGATCGCCCGGATGCTGCTCGCCAACCACGTCCATCTGGAGGCGGCCTGCCCGGTCCTCGCGGTGGCCGACGCGCTGCCGTTCGACCCGCGGCTGACCACCGCTCTGGAGCGCGCGGGCGGGGCGACGGTCCACGTCCTCCACGACGCGAGCCCCCGGGGGATCGCGCTGCGTGGCCAGGTCCGGGCCGCTCTCGGGCCCGTTCCCGGCGTGCGGGTGTCGTCCCTGGGCCTCGTACCGCGCCATGTGCGGGCCATGCGTCTGCCGGCCGGGCGCGGCCCGGTCGGCACGGTGGAACTGGCCGAACTGCCCGGCACCCTCACGCCGCAGGAGACGGCGTGGCTGGCGCGGGGCCGGTTCGCCGAGGTCGCCGCCGTGCCCCCGGGACGGCTGGTCCGCGGGGTGCTGCGTCTCACCCGGGGGCCGCGGGTGCCGCGCACCTCGGTGTGGACCGGGCTGCGGGACCTGCGTACCTCGGGATTCGTGACCTGGCCCGATCCGACCGGAAGAGCTTGAGGACCGCAGACCATGATGAGGCCCAGAGAGACCGTCTACAGCGACGAGCTGCTGGCGGACGGAAGTGTGCACCGCTCCTACGACGACGGCCGGCAGGAGTGGCGGCGGCGCGATCCCTCGGTGGCGGGGCTGGTGCGCTGGCACGACAACATGTCGGCGTCGGGTACGGACGAACTCCTCGGTGATCGCATCGTCAAACGTGTCTCCAACGGCACCGTCAGCTACGGCCGGGACATCGGGTACGGGCGGACCGTGTGGGGGCGCGACTTCCTCACGGTCAACCGGACGTCCTTCGGCGGCCGGATGGGCCTGCTGCTCGCCGGTGTCGGGGTGACCGCGCTGGCCGTCACGGAGGCACAGCTGCCGCCGTTGAGCCTGAGCCCGGAAGAGGAGGAGGAGCTGCGCCGCCAGGCCGAGGCCTCCGCGAGGGACGGCGGCGAAGGGGGCGGCTCCGGCGACTCGGGCGGCGGCTTCGAGAACTCGGGGGACGACTGGGACGGGGACTGGGGCGACGGGGACGACGGAGGCTGGAGCGACGACGACTTCGGCTGACCCGCCGGAGCGGTAGGCGGCGGAATGACGGGTCATCAACGGGCCCGGTGACCCGGTCGGCCGGGAAACCGGCGAGGAACAGAGCGGAGAGGAGCCGTCGATGGCGCGCTTCTGTGTGTGCTTGGCCCCCACGACGGACCGGGCCCGCGCCCATGTCCGGGCGATGGGCGCGATACGTGGCGACGTGCCCGAAGTCGCCGTCCCTCGAGCGGACGCGGCGCTGCTGCGCGG
>NZ_JBHWZJ010000377.1:0-6519 GCF_042728415.1 Streptomyces sp. NPDC060198
GTGGCCGCCCCCTCGCGCTTTGTTCCTCCCTCTCCGCTCCGGGCGAAAGCACTTAACGCCACCCGCCCCTGACGTGGAAGGATGACCCGAAACGTCACCATAGAAGGAGATGACCGGGTGCCTGGCACGAATCTGACCCGCGAAGAGGCACAGGAGCGGGCACGTCTGCTGACCGTGGACGCCTACGAGGTCGAGCTCGACCTCTCCGGAGCGCAGGAGGGCGGGTCCTTCCGGTCCGTCACCACGGTGCGCTTCGACTCCGCGGAGGCCGGTGCGGAAACCTTCATCGACCTCGTCGCCCCCGCGGTGCACGACGTCGTCCTCAACGGAACCCCGCTGGACGTCGCCGCCGTCTTCCGCGACGCGCGGATCGCGCTGCCGCACCTGCGCGAGGGCGCGAACGAGCTGAAGGTCGTCGCCGACTGCGCGTACACCAACACCGGTGAGGGTCTGCACCGCTTCGTCGACCCGGTCGACGAGCAGGCGTACCTCTACACCCAGTTCGAGGTGCCGGACGCACGACGGGTGTTCGCCAGCTTCGAGCAGCCCGACCTGAAGGCCACCTTCGCCTTCACCGTCAAGGCCCCCGCCGGCTGGACCGTGATCTCGAACTCCCCGACGCCCGCTCCGGTGGACGACGTCTGGACGTTCGCGCCGACGCCTCGCATCTCGACGTACATCACGGCGCTCATCGCCGGCCCGTACCACTCGGTGCACAGCAGCTACGAGCGCGACGGCCAGTCGGTGCCGCTCGGCATCTACTGCCGCCCCTCGCTCGCCGAACACCTCGACGCGGACCACATCTTCGAGGTCACCCGGCTGGGCTTCGACTGGTTCCAGGAGCAGTTCGACTACGCGTACCCGTTCGCCAAGTACGACCAGCTCTTCGTCCCGGAGTTCAACGCGGGCGCGATGGAGAACGCGGGCGCGGTCACCATCCGCGACCAGTACGTCTTCCGCTCCAAGGTCACCGACGCCGCGTACGAGGGCCGGGCGGAGACCATCCTCCACGAGCTGGCCCACATGTGGTTCGGCGACCTGGTCACCATGGAGTGGTGGAACGACCTCTGGCTGAACGAGTCGTTCGCCACCTACACCTCGATCGCCTGCCTCGCGGACGCCGAGGGCTCCCGGTGGCCGCAGTCGTGGACCACGTTCGCCAACTCCATGAAGACCTGGGCGTACCGGCAGGACCAGCTGCCGTCCACCCACCCGATCATGGCGGACATCAACGACCTGGACGACGTCCTCGTCAACTTCGACGGGATCACGTACGCCAAGGGCGCCTCGGTCCTCAAGCAGCTCGTGGCGTACGTCGGCCGGGACGAGTTCTTCGCGGGCGTGCAGGCGTACTTCAAGGCGCACGCCTTCGGCAACACCCGGCTCACCGACCTGCTGGGCGCGCTGGAGAAGACCTCCGGCCGCGATCTGAAGGCCTGGTCGAAGTCCTGGCTGGAAACCGCCGGCATCAACATCCTGCGCCCGTCGCTGGAGACGGACGCCGAGGGCCGGATCACCTCCTTCGCCGTGCTCCAGGAGGCCCCGGCGCTCCCGGCCGGTGCCAAGGGCGAGCCGACGCTGCGCCCGCACCGCATCGCGATCGGCTTCTACGACCTCGGCGCCGACGGCAAGCTGGTCCGCGGCCGGCGGATCGAGCTGGACGTGGACGGCGAGCGCACCGAGGTGCCACTGCCCGAGGGCACGAAGCGTCCGGCCGTCGTCCTGCTCAACGACGACGACCTCAGCTACGCGAAGGT
This sequence comes from Streptomyces sp. NPDC060198, assembly GCF_042728415.1. Lineage (NCBI taxonomy): Bacteria > Bacillati > Actinomycetota > Actinomycetes > Kitasatosporales > Streptomycetaceae > Streptomyces > Streptomyces sp. NPDC060198. The sequence goes on from NZ_JBHWZJ010000377.1 coordinate 1,758, forward strand.
CCGGCTCGACGAGGAGTCGCTGCGGTTCGTCACCGAGCACCTGGGCGACTTCGCCGAGTCGCTGCCGCGTGCGCTGTGCTGGGCCTCGGCCTGGGACATGACCCGCGACGGCGAGCTGGCCACCCGCGACTACCTGGAGCTGGTGCTGGCCGGTATCGGCAAGGAGTCGGACATCGGCGTGGTGCAGTCACTGCACCGTCAGCTGAAGCTGGCGCTCGACCAGTACGCGGCGCCGGAGTCCCGTGAGGCGCTGCTGACCCGCTGGACGGACGCCACCCTGGCGCACCTGAACGCGGCCGAGGCCGGCAGCGACCACCAGCTCGCCTGGGCCCGTGCCTTCGCGGCGACCGCGCGTACCCCGCAGCAGCTGGACCTGCTCCAGGGTCTGCTGGACGGCACCAAGGCGGTCGAGGGCCTGGCCGTCGACACCGAGCTGCGCTGGGCGTTCGTGCAGCGGCTCGCCGCGACCGGTCTGCTGGACGAGGAGGAGATCGCCGCCGAGTACGAGCGCGACAGGACCGCGGCGGGCGAGCGGCATGCGGCCGAGGCCCGTGCCGCGCGTCCCTCCGAGGAGGCCAAGGCGGAGGCCTGGGCGCTGGTCGTCGAGTCCGACAAGCTGCCGAACGCCGTCCAGGAGGCGGTCATCGGCGGTTTCGTCCAGACCGAGCAGCGCGAGCTGCTGGCGCCGTACGCGGAGAAGTACTTCGCGGCGGTCAAGGACGTCTGGGAGACCCGCAGCCACGAGATGGCCCAGCAGGTCGCGATCGGCCTCTACCCGGCGATCCAGGTCTCCCGTCGGACGCTGGACGCCACGGACGCCTGGCTCGCCACCGCCGAACCGAACGCGGCGCTGCGCCGGCTGATGTCGGAGTCCCGCGCGGGTGTCGAGCGCGCGCTGCGCGCCCAGGCGGCGGACGCCGCCGCCGCGACCGCCTAACGGCGCCGGACGGACGTCGGGCGCCCTCCCCGGGTACGACCGGGGAGGGCGCCTTCGTGCGGGGCGGGCCGCTCACGGCAGGGCGGCGCGTCCGTGTCCGGACATGCGTGTGCGCCGCGCGGTAATCCCGTACCGGCGGCGCACACGGCTTGAGCGTGTGAGGGTGTTACGCCTTCTTCTTGGACTTGTCGAGCACCACGACCAGGCCCGCGATCACCACGAACAGCGCGAGGGGCGCGAGGACGTACAGGCTGATGGTCTCGATGACCGACAGGCCGGTACCCGGGTCGTCGCCGTCGTCGCGCGAGAGCGCGAGAGCGGGGGACGACATGAGCAGCATCATCAGCGTCGTACCGGCCGCGACGGCGCCGGCGCGCATAGCGTTCTTCTTGTCCACGGTGCAAACGTAGCGAACGCCTAAGGACGCCGCGCGCCCGGGGGTGCCGTACGTGGGGTCCGGGGGGTCAGTCCGTCCATCAGCCGGTGCAGTCGGGGCGAGCCGGTGATCTGCTCCAGCGTCAGGGGACGGCCCTCCCCGTCGGCGATCGGCAGGCGCCAGTTGGGGTACTGGTCCCACGTCCCGGGGAGGTTCTGCGGGCGCCGGTCGCCCACGGTGTCCGGGAGCCAGATGCCGGTCAGCCGGGCGGGCGTGCTCAGCAGGAAGCGGTGCACGGCGCGTACGGCGGCCTCCTCGTCGCCCTCGCCCTCGGGCAGCAGCCGCAGCCGTGCCAGGCAGCCGAGCCATTCGGCGGTGTCCGCGGCGTCCTCGGCGAGCTCCTCCTCCAGGCTGCGGGTGAGCAGGCCGAGTTCGTGGCGGAGCGCCACGTGGTCGCCGGAGAGGCGGGCGGCGGTGGACGGCAGGTCGTGGGTGGTGGCGGTGGCCATGCAGTCCCGGCGCCAGTTCTCCGGCGCCAGTGGGCGCCCTGTGCCCTCCCAGTCGCGCTCGAACCAGAGGACGGACGTGCCGAGGACACCGCGCCGGGCGAGCGCCTCGCGCACGCCCGGCTCGACCGTGCCGAGGTCCTCGCCCAGGACGACGGCCCCGGCGCGGTGGGCTTCCAGGACGAGGACCGCGAGCATCGCCTCGCCGTCCTGGCTGACGTAGGTGCCCTCGGTGGGCGGCCGGCCCTCGGGGACCCACCAGAGCCGGAAGAGGCCCATGACGTGGTCGACGCGGAGCGCCCCGGCGTGCGCGAGCAGTCCGCGCAACAGGTCCCGGAAGGGGGCGTAGCCACAGGCCGCGAGGGCGTCGGGCCGCCAGGGCGGCAGGCCCCAGTCCTGGCCGCGCGCGTTGAACGCGTCCGGGGGCGCGCCGACGGACATGCGGCGCGCGTAGTCGTCCTGCCCCGCCCAGGTGTCGGCTCCGGCAGGGTGCACGCCGACCGCTAGGTCGTGGATCACGCCGACCTCCATCCCGGCGTCCCGGGCGGCCCGCTGGGCCTCGGCGAGCTGGGTGTCGGTCAGCCAGGCGAGCCGGCTGTGGAAGTCCACCCGGTCCAGGAGCCCGGTACGGGCGCGGGCGGTCTCGCGGGAGCGGGGGTCGCGCAGCGGCTCGGGCCAGGTGTGCCAGTCGGGGCCGTGCACCTCGGCCAGCGCGCACCAGAGCGCGTGGTCCTCCAGGGCCTGGCCCCGGGCGGAGAGGTAGTCGCAGTACGCGGCCCGGCGGCCGGGGGTCAACGGCACCTGGTGGATGAGCTCCAGCGCCTGCCGCTTCAGCTCCCAGACGGCGTCCCGGTCGATCAGCGCGCCCTTGTTGAGCACGGCCTCCGAGAGCGCGGCGGCGTCCTGGCGGAGATCGTCCAGCACCGCACGCGCGCGGACCTGGCCGTACTCGGGGATCGACTCGACGTGCAGGTGGACGGGGTCGGGGAAGAGCCGCGAGGAGGGGCGGTACGGCGACGGGTCGGTGGGCCGCCCGGGGACGGCCGCGTGCAGAGGGTTGATCTGGACGAACCCGGCACCGAGGGTGCGTCCGGCCCAGGAGGCGAGGTCGGCGAGGTCACCGAGGTCGCCCATGCCCCAGGACCGCCCGGAGAGCAGGGAGTAGAGCTGTACGAGGAAGCCCTGGGCGCGGGCGGCGGGCTGGGGCGCGCGGGCGGGCGCGACGACCAGGGTCGCGGTGCCCTGCCGGTGGTCGAGGGTGCGCGCGGTCACCCGGTGCACGCCGAAGGGCAGGTCGGGCCACCAGACGGGGACGGCGGACGGCGGGGGCGTGTCGGGCACGTCCGCCTGCGCGCCCGTGACGCGCAGCCGGACCGGTTCGGGCCGCCCGGCGCCCGCTCCGGCCTCCGGGGCGACGGTCAGGGTCGTACCGATCGGCAGCGCGGCGAGGGCGGACGGCAACGGCTCGCCCGCCCAGACCACCACGGTCGGCGGGAGCAGCCCGGAGCCCGCCCTCGATTCGGCGGCGGCGAGCGACCTCCGTACGTCCTCCGGGGTGCCGGCGGCCACCCCCAGCGCGGCGAGCACGGCCGTGACCGTGTCGTCGGGGACGGACACCGTGACACCCGCGGACGGGGAGTAGGAAGTGGCGACGCCGTGCAGGGCGGCGAGCCGGGACAGGCCCATTCAGACTCCTGGAGACTCCATGGCCCCCGCGACACCGGGGGCGGTCGGTTCGCTGGTGAGCGGAGCGACGACGGCGAGCGGCGGCTCGCTCGTCAGGGGGGTGGCGTCGGCGAGCGGCGGCTCGCTGGTGAGGGGTGCGGCGCCGGTGGCGAGGGGTACGTCGAGCGCGGGAGTGACGACGGCGCGGTCGTGGCGGTCGGTGCCGCGCGGTCCGCCGGCGGGACGGGGGACGGCGGCGGGCGGGAGGGGCGGTTCACTGGTCAGCGGCTCGGGGCCGGGGACCTGTTTGGAGAGGGCGGGGAGCGGAAGTCGCGCGGCTGCGGGCAAGGTGGGGCCTCCTGGCCGTGGGAGCAGGACGGTAGAGAGACCTACCCAGCCCTCGGGTGCGCAGACGTGAGCGTGACATAGGTCCGATGCCAACGTCCTCAACGTGCCGTAGGTCACATTCCGTTCCCCCGGACGGCAGATATGGTCCATTTTCAGCCACGGTGCCGCCCGCCCGGGACGGCGTCCGCCGACCCACCGGCCCGGGGGCGTTCAGGCGGAGACGCCGTCGATCCGGGCCATCGCGTCGTCCGCGCCGAACGGCTGGAGGTAGGGCAGCCAGCGCGGGTCGCGGTGGCCGGTGCCGATGATCCGCCACGCCAGTCCGGTGGGCGGTGCGGGCTGGTGGCGCAGGCGCCAGCCCAGTTCGGGGAGGTGCCGGTCGGCCTTGACGTGGTTGCAGTGGCGGCAGGCCGCCACCACGTTGTCCCACGCGTGCAGACCGCCCCGGCTGCGCGGGACGACGTGGTCGACGCTGGTGGCGGCGGCCCCGCAGTACACGCAGCGGCCTCCGTCCCGGGCGAAGAGCGCACGGCGGGTGAGCGGGACCGGCCCCCGGTAGGGGACCCGTACGAAACGCTTGAGGCGGACCACGCTGGGCGCCGGCACGGCGGTGGTGGGGCTGCGCAGGAGGGCGCCGGACTCTTCGAGGCAGACGGCCTTGTTTTCGAGGACGAGGACGAGCGCGCGGTGCAGTGGTACGACGCCGAGCGGCTCGTACGACGCGTTGAGAACCAGGACGTGCGGCACGGTGGATGCCTCCTTGTACGCCGGCGGCGCGTGGCTCGCGCCGGGACGATCCGCTCTCAGTCTCTCCTCATGCCTGGTCCGGGCGCCACCACGTGCGGGTAACGGGCCGGACCGATTCCGCCCGGACGGCCGCACGGCCACCGCCCGGCCAGCGCCGGGTCGGCGTCAAGGTCGCCCCCGCCC
>NZ_JBHWZJ010000378.1:0-6511 GCF_042728415.1 Streptomyces sp. NPDC060198
CCGCAGGTGTGCGGCGGGCCGAACCCGGGTCGTGGCAGGCCAGGCAGGGCCAGGCACGTCAGAAGCCGTCCCGTCCCGCTGTCCGTGGTGCGCCCCGCACGAGCATCGTGGAGTGCGGGAGACGCGAAAGGGGTGAAGGGGCGCGGGACGGGTCGTCAGGTCTGGGGCTTCTTGCCGTGGTTCGCGGGATGCCTGCGACGGGCCTTCTTCTTACGCCGACGCTTCGATGACATGGCCACCTCCAGCTGGATCGGGACCGTCGGGAAGCTGCTGTTCCGACCGCTCCATGGTCCCAGGACCGGGCGCGCGGCGCGATTCGTGCGTTCCGGCGCGCGCCTCGGAGCCGTACAAGCCCCGGTTCGTACGTTTGCGTGCGAGGTACTTCCCGTTCCGGTACCGATTCCGGTCCTGTTCCACGTCGGGGAGGTTCACACGGCGCGGGACCGAGCAGGCGGGAGACATGGACTCTTCCCCGCGCACCACCACACCGTCCGCCGGCCGCTCCCCCGGGCCCGGGCCCCGCACGCGTACGCCTCGTTCCGGTGGGTGCCGCCGCTTCGGCGTCGTCCCGGTCCTGGCCGCCTCGATCGCGCTCGCGGCGGCCGGTTGCAGCGGCAGCGACTCGACCGAACCGGCCGGTGCGAGCAGCTCCGTCGCCGGCGGGGCCACACCCGAAGCGCCCATCGCGTCAGGCGAACCGACCGCGGGCAGCCCTTCGGCATCGGAGACCGCCCCGGCGCCCTCCGGACCGTCCGACCCCACCGCGCCCTCCGCGACTTCCGGAGCCGGTGGCGCGAGCGCCGCGCAGCGGTGCGCGGCCGAGACGCTGACCGTGAGCCTGTCTCCCGCCGACGCGGGTGCGGGGCAGGTCTACTACCGGCTCGTTTTCACCAACACGTCCAAGGAGACGTGCACGCTGACGGGTTACCCCGGAGTCTCGCTGATCCGGCGCGACGGCAGCGCGGTCGGCGTCCCGGCCACGCATGAGGGAACGGCCGGTACGCGTACGGCGATCGGCCCCGGCGCTACGGCCGAGGCCACGTTGCACACCACCAACGAGGGCGTCTCCGACTCCCCGTGCTGGAGTCGGCCCGACTACCTCAAGGTCTATCCGCCGGGCTCCACCCGGGCGCTCACCCTGCGGACCGCCGATCCCCGCGTCTGCGGCGACCGCTTCACGACGACGGCGGTGTCGGGCGGTTGAAAGACGCCCCGTGAGGTGCCGTGACGGCATCGCTGCACGCCGGTTTCCTTCACAGTCCGGCGAGAGCGAGAAGCCGGTGCATCTCCGCGGGCGGCAGAACAGGGTTGGCGGCAGCCGCGGTCGCGACCTGTTCCGACGGATCGGCCAGCAGCCGTGTCAGTTCCCGGAGCGGAACCGAGGGATGGGCCGCGACAGTTCGGCGCACCCCCTGATCGGAATCCGCCGCCAGAACGCCAAGGAGTTCCGACGGCAGATCCGGGTCCCGGGTGGCCAGTTGCCTCATTCTCGGTTCGGGGTCGGTGGCCAGTCGGCGCAGAACGCCTGCGGGGAGGGGGAATGCGTCGGCCGGACGCCACCGCATTCTCTTGGCCGGTCGGTGGCCCCGGTCGATGCGTTCGGCGGTCGCGGGATCGATCCGGTCGCGGGCGTGCAGAGCCATCGTCGTACGGACGTCGCTCTCCTCGTCGTGGAGCAGCCGGGCCACGACCTGCTCGGGGAGGCGGTCGGACATGGCGGCCGACGCGCGGAAGCAGGCGTAGGGCGAGTCCACGTGCGGCAGGGGGTCGGCCGTCACCCACGGGAGCCGCAGTGAGCGGAGTTCCGCCCGCGCCAGGTGGTGCGTCGATTCCCGTTCCAGCGCGTCGTCGTCCAGGTCGCCGGCGAGCCAGTCGGAGCCGCGGGTCACGATCCTCGCGTGGATCGCGGCACGGGTCGAGGGCGGGGTGTCCGGGCGGGCGAAGACACGGAGCCCGACGAGCGCGCTGGGGTCCTCGGCCAGTACGTCGCGCACCGACGACGGGAGTCGGGGGTGCGCCGCGAGTTCCCCGCGCACGTCCTCGTCCGGGTCGTCGGCCAGTCGGGAAGCGGTTTCGGCGTCCAGCGTGGTGTGGCGTACCGCTCCGGCGCGCGTGACCGGGTCGGCCAGCAGGGCAGGGACCAGATCGGCGGGCGGAACGGGATGCGGACGCCGCCGGTAGTAGGTCGAGCAGGCTCCCGCGCGTACCGAGTCGTCGGGATCGGTCAGCAGGACGCGGCGTACCGCTTCGGGAGCCCCGGGCCACCACTGGGCGAGCGTGGCCCGGACTCCGGGGTCCGGGTCGGCCGCCGAGCGGGCGCGCAGATCCTCCGGAGCATGGTCGTTCTCCACCGTCTGTCCGCGCACCCGCGGATCCGGGTCGGCGAGCAGTCGCTCGAACAGTTCTCGCGGTGCGTCGGCCGCTGCGACCGCGACGGCCACACGGATTCCCGGGTCCGGATGCCCGGCGAGCGTCATCCGGTAGGCGTGCGGGAGGGCCCTGTTGAGGGCGAGCGAGTAGGTGAGCCAGTGGTCGCCGTCGGCGATGATCGCACCGATCATGTCGTCGGTCAGGTCAGGGCGCTTGGCGATCTCTCCGAATCCCCTGCGGTGGGCGAAGAGCCGGTGGACGCTTTCGGGCGGCAGCGCGGGGTTCGCCGCCAGACCGCCCACGACCGCGTCCAGGTGAACGGGGGCCACCGTCACGTCCGACATGCCGGGGGGCCTCCCGCTCCGCTGGGATGATCGCCGAGTTTCGCACACGGTCGCTCTCCGCGCGCTGCCCGGGGCCTCGGCCCGAGGCACCCCGGTGTGCTCAGGCCTGGCGTCCCGCCAGCTCGTCGGCGCGGGCGGTGATGAGCCGCCGTACGACGATGGCGGACCGGGACGGCTGGCTGTCGGCGCGCTGGACCAGGCTGACCTCGACCGGCTCCGTGTCCGCGAGCGGCAGCCAGGTCAGGTCGCCGGCCGGCTGCCGGGTGTCGAATCGGGCGAGGAGCCCGATCCCGGCACCTCGGGCGACCATGGTCTGCACGGTGCGCGCCGACATCGCCTCGACCATCACCTGTCCCTTGGGGAGGTGTTTGCGCAGCCGCTGGTGCAGGACGGTGCCGGGTCTCATGGTGACGATCGGAAGGTGTTCCAGGTCCTCCCATGTCACCTCGCCGCGCTGGGCGAGCGGATGGTCGGGCCGGGTGTGGACGCCGAGCGGTGCCGTCATCAGGCGCCTGCGGGCGAGACCGCTCGGGGCGGGTTCGTCGGGTGTGGTGACCACGCCGAGGTCGAGGTCGCCGCCCAGCACCGCGCTCTCGATGTCGCCCGAGGGTCCCTCGCGCACGGAGAAGCGCAAGCCCGGGTGGTCCGCGAGCAGCCGCCCGACGACCGGGGCGACGATCGTCTCCACGGTCACCGAGCCGCCGCCGATGGACACTCTGCCCTGGTAGGTCCCGTTGGAGGCCAGCGCCGCCTCGCGCACGGCGTCCTCGGCCGCCACGAGACGGGTGAACGGGCCGACCAGCGCCTCACCGGCCGGAGTCGCGCGCACGCCTCCCGGACTCCGGGTCAGCAGGACGACATCCAACTCCTCTTCCAGCACGGTGAGTTGCTGTCCAATGGTGGGCTGGCTGACACCGCAGGCCGCCGCCGCCGAGCGGAGGGACCCCGTGCGCAGCGCGGCGAGGAAGTACCGGGCGCGTTCGACTCGCATCGACCCAGGGTATTGCCATTGGCTATCACCGGATCCAGAGGGCGGCATCTTCCCGCAGCGGACGCACCACGACATCGTGACGCGGGTCACGCATCGCCGTGACGTGCTGATTGCTCGTGAAAGGATTTCCCGTGCCCGGACCTCTCAATGGCGTGCGTGTCCTGGACATCTCGACCGTCCTCGCCGGCCCCCTGGCCTCCTCCCTCCTCGCCGAGTTCGGCGCCGAGGTGATCAAGGTCGAACAGCCCGGTGCGGGTGACCCCGCGCGTGGCTACCCACCGCTCGACGACGACGGCGTCTCCGCCGGCTGGGCGGTCGTCGGCCGCAACAAGTCCAGCGTGACGATCGACCTGCACCACCCGGAGGCCGCCGGCCTCGTCGGCCGGCTCGCCGCCACTGCCGACGTGGTGGTCACCAACTTCCGGCCGGCGACCCTGCGCCGGTTCTCCATCGACTTCGAGGACCTTCTCGCCCACCGGCCCGACCTCGTCATGGTGCACGTGAGCGCCTTCGGGCGCACCGGCCCGTATGCGGAGCGCCCGGGCTTCGCCCGTGTCGCGGAGGCCTTCGCCGGGCTGACCCATCGCACGGGATTCCCCGACGGTCCGCCGGTGTTCGCGGGCTATCCGGTCGCCGACGGGGTCACCGGGATCTACGCGGCCTTCGCGGCGATGCTCGCACTGCGCCAGCGCGACCTGACGGGCGAACCCCAGCTGGCCGACATCGGTCTGTACGAGCCGCTGTTGCGGATGATGGAGGACTTCATCGTCGACTACGGCGAGACCGGCGAGGTCAGGGAACGCCAGGGCAACGAGAATCCGCACATCAGCCCCAACAACCTCTACCGCACCCGCGACGGACGCTGGATGGCCCTGCCCGCGTCGACGGAGCAGATGTGGCGCCGGTTGGTCGTCGCCATGGACGCCCCGGACCTCGCCGCGTACGACACCATGTCGGCCCGGATCGAGCACCGCGCGGAGATCGAGGGGCGGGTGGCCGCCTGGGTGGCCGACCACGATCTCGCACCCCTGACCGCGTTGCTGGACGAGGCGGGCGTAGCCTGCGGACCCGTGAACTCCGCCGCCGACATCTGCGCCGATCCCCATGTGCGGGAGCGTGGATCGGTGGTCGAGGTGACCGACGAGCACGACGGACGCACCCGCCTGGTGCAGGGCTCCGCCGGACGGTTCTCGGGATTCGGCCAGATCGTCGACCGCAGCGCGCCGCACCTGGGCGAGCACACCCGTTCCGTACTCGGCGAACTCGGCCTCGGACCCGCCGCCATCGACGACCTCGCCGTCCGCGGCGTCATCTGATCCGGGGAGACTCACCGATGTCCATGGCCGACGTCTCCATCGTCGTTCTCGTCGCCCTCTTCCTGGCGACGCTCGTCCCGAGGTTCAACATCGGGCTCGCGGCCCTGCCGGCCGCTTTCCTCGTAGGTCTCGCCGCCGATCGCACCGCGGACGAGGTGACGGCGTTCTTCCCGGGCGACTTCTTCGTCCTGCTGGTCGGGATCACGGCGTTGTTCGCCGTCGCCCAGATCAACGGCACGCTCGACTGGCTCCTCGACGGCGTGCTCCGCATGGTCGGCGGGCGTGCGCTGCTGGTCGCGCTCGTGCCGTTCCTGGTCGGTGCCGTGCTGACCGCGATCGGCACCCTCCCGGCCGCCGCCACCGCCATCGTCGCGCCCATCGCGCTGGGGCTCGCCGCCCGGTACGGGATACCCCCGTTCATCGCGGCCGTCCTCGGCATCACCGGAATCATCAGCGGTCTCCTCTCGCCCCTGGCCGTGTTCGGCACCAGCGCCAACAACCTGGGCGAGAAGATGGGGCTCGACCTGCCCGGTTCCGCCCCGGTCGCCTTCTTCCTCGGCGGGCTGCTGGCGGGCCTGGTCATCTGCTCCGGATGTCTCGTGTTCGGATACCGCACCGGAACCATGCCGCGCGGCCGTCTCACGCCGGTCGGCGAGCCGGACGCGAATCTCGACGCCTCACCCGACGGCGCCTCACCCGACGGCGCCTCGCGGGACGCCGAGAAGCCCGCCGGCGAGGAGGCCGGTGGTCGCGCGCCTTCGCCGGCCCGGGGCCGTTACCTGACCCTGGGATGCCTGCTCGCCGTGGTGGTGCTGTCGGTCGGCTTCGACATCAACATCGGCTACCTGGGGCTCACCGCCGCGGTCGTCCAGCAGCTCGCGCTCCGGCTGGATCCGAACGAGATCATCTCCCGTATCCCGTGGAACATCGTGCTGCTCATCGGCGGACTGCTCACCTACGTCGGGCTGATGCAGGACCTGGGTGCCTTCACCCGGATCAGCGATCTGCTGCGGGTGGACGGTTCTCCGATGCTGAGCCTGCTCGTCCTCTGCTACATCGCCGGTGTCACGTCCTTCGCCGCGAGCTCCATCGCGGTCTTCGCGACCACGATCCCGCTGGTTCCCGCCGTGGTCGCCGAGGGCGCCTCGCCGGTCGGTGCGGTGCTCGCGGTCGCGCTGGCCTCGATCCTGGTCGACATCAACCCGTTGGGCATCACGGGCGGGCTGATCCTCGGCGCCGCGAAGCCCGAGGACCGCACGCCGCTCTTCCGTCAACTCCTGCGGTGCGGGCTCGTGTCCGTGGTGGTCGGTCCCGCCCTGGCGTGCTTCGCCTTCGGGTGGTGGTGACGGGACCACGCTTCCGGCCGCGGCCACCGGACACGCTCCGCGTAGCGCCGCCGGGCGGTCGGCAGGGCACCGCGGGGTAGCACTGGGCGGTCGTCACGGCACCGCGGGCAGCCGCTGGGCCGGTACCGGATCTCTCCTGGTACC
>NZ_JBHWZJ010000379.1:0-6489 GCF_042728415.1 Streptomyces sp. NPDC060198
GGACCGGCCTTCCGGCATACGGGTCCTGGTGGACCGATGTCCTAGAACACCGACTCCGCTTCGAACATCCGGTCCGCCGGTACGGTCTTCAGCTGGGTCACCGCGTCGGCGAGCGGCACCATCTCGATGCTGGTCCCGCGCAGGGCGGTCATGTTGCCGAACTCGCCGCGGTGCACGGCCTCCACCGCGTGCCAGCCGAAGCGGGTCGCGAGGACGCGGTCGTACGCGGTCGGGGTACCACCGCGCTGGACGTGGCCGAGGATGACCGGACGGGCCTCCTTGCCGAGGCGGCGCTCCAGCTCGACGGCGAGGCGGTTGCCGATGCCCTGGAAGCGCTCGTGGCCGAACTGGTCGATCTCGCCCTTGGCGTACGCCATCGAGCCCTCGGCGGGGTGCGCGCCCTCGGCGACGCAGATGACCGCGAACTTCTTGCCGCGGGCGAAGCGCTCCTCGACCATCTTGACCAGGTCGTCGACCTGGAAGGGGCGCTCGGGCAGGCAGATTCCGTGCGCGCCGCCGCCCATGCCGGACTCCAGGGCGATCCAGCCGGCGTGACGGCCCATCACCTCGACGACCATGACACGCTGGTGGGACTCGGCGGTGGTCTTGAGGCGGTCTATGGCCTCCGTCGCGACGCCCACGGCGGTGTCGAAACCGAAAGTGCGGTCGGTGGCGGAGATGTCGTTGTCGATGGTCTTCGGGACGCCGACGACGGGCATTCCGGCCTCGGAGAGCATGCGGGCCGCCGTCAGGGTGCCTTCGCCTCCGATGGGGATGAGGGCGTCTATGCCGTAACGGCGGGACAGCTCCTCGCAGTTCTCGGCGGCTTCGCGGAGCCGGTCGCGCTCCAGGCGGGCGGATCCGAGGATGGTGCCGCCGCGGGCCAGGATGCCGCTGACGGCGTTCAGGTCCAGCGGGCGGAAGTGGCCGTCCAGCAGGCCCTTGAAGCCGTCCTCGAAGCCGATGACCTCGTCGCCGTGCCCCACGACTGCGCGGTGCACGACCGAACGGATCACTGCGTTCAGGCCGGGGCAGTCGCCGCCTGCGGTGAGAATTCCGATGCGCATCGTGCGTTGTCTCCTGCTCGCTAGTACCGGGCTGTTCGGGGCCTTGGTGAGCGGCCACCGCGCCGTGAGCCGTCACGATTCTCCCACGGCAGGGGTACACCCCGCGCTTTCGGATGCTCCGGCGCACGAACAGGGGGCGAAAATCCGGGTAACAGGTCCGGAAGCCGACTCCGGGGCCACGTTACGTGGGGCCTCATGGACGCCGGAGGGCCGGGGCGGGGAACGGAAGCCCCGCGTACGGGGCCGCACGGGCGCGAACGGGCGTGTACGGAGACGTACGGGCGTGTACGGGCAACGGCCGGGTCCCGTGCGGGGAAAGGGTCTCCGGCGGGCGGCCCTGCGGCCCTCGCGGGTATCGTCGGAGGAAATGCAAGCCAATGCCACCCCTACCGGGATATCACCGCCCGTACCGGGCGAACAGCCGCATCAGGACGGGAGAGCACGCGTGACGCGCAGCGTGTACGTGACCGGGATCGACCGGGGAGACGGCCGCCAAGTCGTCGAGCTGGGGGTCATGGAACTACTGACCCGGCAGGTGGACCGCGTCGGCGTCTTCCGCCCGCTGGTCCACGACGGTCCCGACCGGCTGTTCGAGTTGCTGCGTGCCCGTTACCGGCTCTCCCAGAGCCCGGAGACCGTCCACGGCCTCGACTACCACGAGGCGTCCGCGATCCAGGCGGAGCAGGGTACCGACGAACTCGTCTCCCGGCTCGTCGAGCGCTTCCACCAGGTCGCCCGCGCGTACGAAGTGGTGCTGGTCCTCGGCAGCGACTACGCGGACACCCAGCTCCCCGACGAACTGGCGTTGAACGCCCGCCTCGCCAACGAGTTCGGAGCCTCCGTCATCGCGGTGGTCGGCGGCAAGGACCAGCCGGCCGAGTCGGTGCGGGCCGAGACCCGCAACGCGTACCGCGCCTACGCCGGGCTCGGCTGCGACGTGCTGGCGATGGTGGTCAACCGGGTCGCGCCCGAGGACCGGGACACCCTCGCCGAGCGGATCGTGGAGCGGCTGACGGTGCCGGTGTACGTGCTGCCCGACGAGCCGGCCCTCTCGGCGCCCACGGTCGCGCAGGTCACCGCCGCGCTGGGCGGCACGGTGCTGCTCGGCGACGACGCGGGGCTCGCGCGCGACGCGCTGGACTTCGTGTTCGGCGGGGCGATGCTGCCGAGGTTCCTGAAGGCGCTGACGCCCGGGTGCATGGTCGTCACCCCGGGCGACCGGGCCGACCTGGTGGTGGGCTCGCTCGCCGCGCACAGCGCCGGCACCCCGCCCATAGCGGGGGTGCTGCTCACGCTGGACGAGCGTCCCGGCGACGAGATCCTCCAGCTGGCGGCCCGGCTCGCGCCCGGCACCCCGGTGGTCTCGGTGCCCGGGGGCTCCTTCCCCACCGCCGGCGAACTCTTCGCCCTCGAAGGCAAGCTGAACGCGGCCACGCCCCGCAAGGCGGAGACCGCGCTCGGGCTCTTCGAGCGCCATGTGGACACCGCCGCTCTGCTGGAGCGGGTCTCGGTGGCCCGCACCGGGCGCGTCACCCCGATGATGTTCGAGCACGATCTGCTGGAGCAGGCGCGTGCCGACCGCCGCCGGGTGGTGCTGCCGGAGGGCTCCGAGGAGCGCGTGCTGCGCGCCGCCGACGTACTGCTCCGCCGCGACGTGTGCGATCTGACGCTCCTCGGCGACGTGGACCTGATCCGCAAGAAGGCCGCCGACCTCGGTATCGACCTCGCGGACACGCAGATCGTCGACCCGCAGACCTCCGAGCTGCGGCAGGCCTTCGCGGAGCGGTACGCGCAGCTGCGCGCGCACCGCGGGGTGACGGTGGAGCTGGCGTTCGACGTGGTCTCCGACGTGAACTACTTCGGCACCCTGATGGTCCAGGAGGGTCTGGCGCACGGCATGGTCTCCGGTTCCGTGCACTCCACGGCGGCCACCATCCGGCCCGCCTTCGAGATCATCAAGACCAAGCCGGACGCGCGAATCGTCTCCTCGGTGTTCTTCATGTGCCTCGCCGACAAGGTGCTGGTGTACGGCGACTGCGCGGTCAACCCCGACCCGGACGCCGAGCAGCTCTCGGACATCGCGGTCCAGTCGGCGGCGACGGCGGCCCGCTTCGGGGTGGACCCGAGGATCGCGATGCTCTCGTACTCGACCGGAACCTCGGGTTCAGGCGCAGACGTGGAGAAGGTGCGGGAGGCGACGGAGCGGGTCCGCTCGGCACGGCCCGACCTGCGGATCGAGGGCCCGATCCAGTACGACGCGGCGGTCGAGCCGACCGTCGCGGCGACCAAGATGCCGGAATCCCAGGTCGCGGGGCAGGCCACCGTGCTGATCTTCCCGGACCTGAACACCGGCAACAACACCTACAAGGCCGTACAGCGCTCGGCGGGCGCGGTCGCGGTGGGTCCTGTGCTCCAGGGGCTGCGCAAGCCGGTCAACGACCTGTCGCGCGGCGCTCTCGTCCAGGACATCGTCAACACCGTGGCCATCACCGCCATCCAGGCGCAGGGCGAGGAGTGACCCGCATGACCGACCCGAACACCGAGGCGACCACCGCGAACGCCGGACAGGACGGCGCCGGCCCGGCGCCCGCCGGCGCCCACCGGGTGCTCGTCCTCAACTCCGGCTCCTCGTCGGTGAAGTACCAGCTCCTCGACATGCGGGACCACTCCCGGCTCGCCTCCGGACTGGTGGAGCGCATCGGCGAGGAAACGTCCCGCCTGGTGCACACCCCGCGCCCCGGCGAGGGGGGCGAGGCGCGGGAGCGCACCGGCAGGATCGCCGACCACGCGGCGGCCCTGAAGGCCGCGGCCGAGGAGCTGGCGGCCGACGGGCTGGGGCTGGACTCCCCCGAGCTCGCGGCGATCGGTCACCGGGTGGTGCACGGCGGGCTCCGGTTCACCGAGCCGACCGTGGTCACCGACGACGTGCTCAAGGAGATCGAGCGGCTGGTGCCGGTGGCCCCGCTGCACAACCCGGCGAACATCACCGGTATCCGTACCGCACAGGAGCTGCGGCCGGACCTGCCGCAGGTCGCGGTGTTCGACACGGCGTTCCACACGACGATGCCCGAGGCCGCGGCCAGGTACGCGATCGACGTGGAGACCGCCGACGCCCACCGGGTGCGCCGCTACGGCTTCCACGGCACCTCGCACGCGTACGTCTCGCGGCGGACGGCGAAGCTGCTGGGCCGGCCGGTCGAGGACCTCAACATCATCGTGCTGCACCTCGGCAACGGCGCCTCGGCCTCGGCGGTCGCGGGCGGGCGGTGCGTGGACACCTCGATGGGGCTGACCCCGCTGGAGGGTCTCGTCATGGGGACCCGCTCCGGGGACATCGACCCGGCCGTCACCTTCCACCTGAAGCGGGTGGCGGGGATGTCGGCGGACGAGATCGACGAGTTGCTGAACAAGAAGAGCGGCCTGGTCGGCCTCTGCGGCGACAACGACATGCGGGAGATCCGCCGCAGGGTCGACGAGGGCGACGAGCGAGCCGCTCTCGCCTTCGACATCTACATCCACCGGCTGAAGAAGTACATCGGCGCCTATATGGCGGTCCTCGGCCGGGTGGACGCCATCGCCTTCACGGCGGGGGTCGGCGAGAACTCCGCCCCGGTGCGGGAGGCTGCCATGGCCGGACTGGAGGGGTTCGGCCTCGCGGTGGACGGCGAACGGAACTCCGTACGGTCGTCCCGGCCCCGGCTGATCTCCCCCGACGGCGCCCGGGTCGCGGTCGCCGTGGTGCCGACGGACGAGGAGCTGGAGATCGCAGGGCAGACGTTCGCGCTGGTCGGACGGGCCGCCGGGGACGGCGGCGACGGACGCGGGGCCGGGCCCGAGGAGGCCGGGGCTACGCACCCGTAGACCCCCACAACTGAGCACCCCCACGCCCCTTTGTACTTTCCACCAGACGGAATATTCCGCAGTGAAACAAACCGATAGGATCCGCCCCATGCGCCGTTCCAAAATCGTCTGCACCCTCGGTCCCGCCGTCGACTCCCACGAGCAGCTGGTCGCTCTGATCGAGGCCGGCATGAGCGTGGCCCGTTTCAACTTCAGCCACGGCACCCACGAAGAGCACCAGGGCCGGTACGACCGTGTCCGCAAGGCTGCCGCCGAGACCGGGCGGGCGGTGGGCGTGCTCGCCGACCTCCAGGGCCCGAAGATCCGCCTGGCGAAGTTCGCCGAAGGCCCCGTCGAGCTGGTCCGCGGTGACGAGTTCACCATCACCTCGGAGGACGTTCCGGGCGACAAGTCGATCTGCGGCACGACCTACAAGGGTCTGCCGGGCGACGTCGCCAAGGGCGACCCGATCCTCATCAACGACGGCAACGTCGAGCTGAAGGTCGTCTCGGTCGACGGCCCCCGGGTCAAGACCATCGTCATCGAGGGCGGTGTCATCTCCGACCACAAGGGCATCAACCTGCCCGGCGCGGCGGTCAACGTCCCCGCCCTGTCCGAGAAGGACGTGGAGGACCTCCGGTTCGCCCTGCGGATGGGCTGCGACCTGGTCGCCCTCTCCTTCGTCCGGGACGCCGAGGACGTCAAGGACGTCCACAAGGTGATGGACGAGGAGGGCCGCCGGGTCCCCGTCATCGCCAAGGTGGAGAAGCCGCAGGCGGTCGAGCACATGGAGGGCGTCGTCATGGCGTTCGACGGTGTGATGGTGGCCCGTGGCGACCTCGCCGTCGAGTACCCGCTGGAGAAGGTCCCGATGGTGCAGAAGCGCCTCGTGGAGCTGTGCCGGCGCAACGCCAAGCCGGTGATCGTGGCGACCCAGATGATGGAGTCGATGATCACCAACTCCCGTCCGACCCGCGCCGAGGCGTCCGACGTCGCCAACGCGATCCTGGACGGTGCGGACGCGGTCATGCTGTCCGCCGAGTCCTCGGTCGGCGCGTACCCGATCGAGACGGTCAAGACGATGGCGAAGATCGTCGTCGCCGCCGAGGAGGAGCTCCTCTCCAAGGGCCTCCAGCCGCTCGTCCCGGGCAAGAAGCCGCGCACCCAGGGTGGAGCGGTCGCCCGCGCCGCCGCCGAGATCGCGGACTTCCTGAACGGCAAGGCCCTGGTCGCGTTCACCCAGTCCGGTGACACCGCCCGCCGCCTGTCCCGCTACCGCGCCGCGCAGCCGGTGCTCGCCTTCACCACGGAGGAGTCGACGCGCAACCAGCTCGCACTGAGCTGGGGCGTCGAGGCCCACGTCGTCCCGCACGTGGAGACCACCGACGCGATGGTCGACATGGTCGACGCAGAGCTGCTGAAGCTCGGTCGCTACAACGAGGGCGACACGATGATCATCACCGCCGGTTCGCCCCCCGGCGTCCCCGGCACGACCAACATGGTCCGCGTCCACCACGTGGGCGGCGGCGAGCGCGCCTGACGCGCACGCCCCCTGTACGACCGTGGGCCGTGCACTCCGGCG
>NZ_JBHWZJ010000380.1:0-6468 GCF_042728415.1 Streptomyces sp. NPDC060198
CCCTCCCGGTGGGGCGGGCCGCTTTCGTGCGGGCCGCCCCCGCCGGTCATGAACCTAACGGCACAACACCGGTGTTGACCCCTCTCGGGCGGCAGCGGTGCTGTCGCGCGCCCGTACGCGGCGGCGGCACGCGGGCGTGCGCGAGCCGGGCAAAGGCCCCGTCCCCCGCCCCACGACACATTTTGGAAACGCATCCGTCGCGCTCTTGCCGTCGTGTCGAAGCCGCATATATAACGTTGTAAACCGAGCCGCCGACAGGCCGCGCCGCCCCTCCCGACCCCCCTCCGTACCCACGGACGAAGTCGAGGACAGGCAACCGGCATCAGCCGCACTTGTGCTGATGCTTCATCAGAAACAGCCAGACGCACGTGGTTCCGCGTGCCGTCATCCCGCCCAAGGAGCGTCCCGCGCATGATGATCCAGCGCCGATCCCGTACCCTCGCCGCGGCCTGCGTGCTCGCCGCCACCGCAATGCTCACCGCGGCCGGCTGCTCGAAGTCGGAGACCAACGACACCTCCGCCTCGTCCGACACGGGGCAGGCCGCCCAGGCAGCCACCACGGCCCCCGACAGCACCTCCGGCTCCGGCTGCTCCCTCCAGACCTACGGGGCGCCCAAGCTCGATCTCAAGAACGCGATCGTCGGCTTCTCCCAGTCGGAGAAGGAGGCCAACCCGTTCCGTATCGCCGAGACCCAGTCCATCAAGGACGAGGCGGCCAAGGTCGGCGTGAAGAAGCTGCTCACCACCAACGCCCAGTCGCAGCTGTCGAAGCAGATCAGCGACATCCAGGACATGCTGTCCCAGGGTGCACAGTTCCTCATCGTCGCCCCGCTCAACTCGGACGGCCTGGAGCCCGCGCTGAAGGCCGCCGCGGCGAAGAAGGTCCCGGTCCTCACCATCGACCGCAAGCTCAACGCCGGCGCCTGCAAGGACTACGTGGCCTTCCTCGGCTCGGACTTCGTGGAGCAGGGCAAGCGCGCCGCCGACGCGATGATCAAGACGACCGGCGGCAAGGGCAAGGTCGCCATCCTCCTCGGCACCTCCGGCAACGGCGTCACCACCGACCGCACCAAGGGCTTCGTGGACCAGCTCGCGGCGAAGGCCCCGGGACTGGAGATCGTGGCCCAGCAGACCGGCGAGTTCGCCCGTGACAAGGGCCAGCAGGTCATGGAGCAGCTGATCCAGTCGAAGCCCGAGATCACCGCCGTCTACGCCGAGAACGACGAGATGGGCCTCGGCGCCGTCACCGCGCTCAAGGCCGCCGGCAAGAAGCCGGGCAAGGACGTCAAGATCGTGTCGGTCGACGGCACCCGCAACGCCGTCCAGGCCGTCGTCAACGGTGAGTACAACGCCGTGATCGAGTCCAACCCGCGCTTCGGCCCGCTGGCGTTCCAGACCGCCCAGAAGTTCTACGGCGGCGAGGAGATCCCCGAGAACGTCATCATCTCGGACCGTGCGTACGACGAGACCAACGCCAAGGCGTCGGTCGGCGGCGCGTACTGATCCGTCGTCCCGCCGGACACCACCTGAGGCTCTCCCGCGACCGCCGTGGCGCGAACCGTGCCACGGCGGCCGGGAGTTCCCTCCGTCGCCAACCGGTACGGGGGACCATCCACCCCCGTGCCCGCCCTTTCGGCACCTTGGAACTTGGAAGGCCAGGATTCATGGCACCACCCGAAGCAGTAACCCAGCCGCCCGAGCCCGTCGCATCCGCTCCGGGCCCCGCCCAGGAAGCCGGCACGGTCCTCGAAGCCCGCGGCGTCAGCAAGCGGTTCCCCGGCGTCGTCGCCCTGGACGACGTGTCGTTCTCCCTGCGGGCGGGGGAGACCCACGCCCTGGTCGGTGAGAACGGTGCCGGCAAGTCCACCCTCATCAAGGTGCTCACAGGGGTCTACCGGCCCGACGGCGGCGAACTCCGGATGAACGGCGGAGCCGTCCGCTTCGCCCGGCCCTTCGAGGCCCAGCAGGCCGGCATCTCCACCATCTACCAGGAGGTCAACCTCGTCCCGCTGATGAGCGTGGCGCGGAACATCTTCCTCGGGCGCGAGCCCAAGAACCGCGTCGGGATGATCGACTTCGGCCGGATGCACCGCGAGACGACCGAGCTGCTCGACGGCTTCGGCGTCCGCGTCGACCCCAAGCGCCCGCTGAACACCCTCGGCATCGGCACCCAGCAGATGGTCGCGCTCGCGCGTGCCGTCTCGGTCAACGCCCAGGTCGTCATCATGGACGAGCCCACCTCCTCGCTGGAGCCCCGCGAGGTCGAGACGCTCTTCCGGGTCATCGCCGACCTCCGTGAGCGCGGCATCGCCGTCCTCTACGTCAGCCACCGCATGGACGAGCTCTACCGCATCTGCGACCGGGTCACCGTGCTGCGCGACGGCCGCCACATCCACACCGGCGACCTCGCCGACCTCAACCGGATGCAGCTCGTGTCGATGATGCTCGGCCGTGACATGGCCGAGGTCAAGCGGTCGGGCCTCACCAACTTCACCGAGGGCGGTCACGACACCACCCGTACGCCGGTCCTCACCGCGTCCGGCGTCTCCAGCCGCCACCATCTCCACGACATCTCCCTGGAGCTGTACGGCGGAGAGGTTCTCGGGCTCGGCGGCCTCCTCGGCTCCGGCCGCAGCGAGACGGCGAAGGCCCTCTCCGGCGCGCTGCACGTCGACGCGGGGAACATCACCGTCGACGGCAAGAGGCTCGGCCGGCTCACCCCGGCCGCCGCCATCAAGGCCGGCATCAGCCTCCTGCCCGAGGACCGCAAGGCCGAGGGCATCATCCCCGGTCTGTCGGTGCGCGAGAACATCGTGCTCGCCGCGATGCCCCGCCTCTCCCGGGCCGGAGTCGTCTCCCGCGCCAAGCAGGACCGCGTCGTCGAGATCTTCATGAAGCGCCTGCGCATCAAGTGCTCCAGCCCCGAGCAGAAGGTCGGCGAACTCTCCGGCGGCAACCAGCAGAAGGTGCTGATCGCCCGCTGGCTCTGCCTGGAGCCCAAGGTCCTGCTGCTCGACGAGCCCACCCGAGGCATCGACGTCGGCGCCAAGGCGGAGGTCCAGAGCCTCATCGACGAACTCGCGGGCGAAGGCCTGGCGGTGCTGCTCATCTCCTCCGACATCGAGGAGCTCATCGAGGGCGCCGACCGCATCGTCGTCCTGCGCGGCGGAGCCGTGGCGGGCGAGCTCGCCGGCGACGAGGTGGCCGAGAGCCGGCTGCTCGAAGTGCTCGCCGACCACGCCCCGGACGCGTCGCCCACGAACGCGCCGGCCACGCCGGAGAAGACCCCGGTCGCACAGGAGGAACCCCGATGACCCAGGCCACCCTGGCCCCGCCCGCAGCGAACCCGCTGGCCCGGCTGCGCACCCCCGCGTGGTGGCAGGAGTACGGCGTCTACGCGGCCGTCGCCGTGCTGCTGCTCTTCAACGCGCTGTTCACCGACCACTTCCTGACGACCGACAACCTGCGCACGCAGCTCGTCCAGGTCGCCCCCATCGTCATCGTCGCCCTGGGCATGGCCCTGGTCATCGGTACCGAGGGCGTAGACCTCTCGGTCGGCTCCACCATGGCGGTGGCCGCCGCCCTGCTCCCGCTCTACCTCGGGTACGGGCTGGTACCGGCGCTCGGCATCGCCCTGCTCGCCGGCGCGGTCGTCGGCGCGGTCAACGGATCGCTCGTCTCGCTCGTCGGGCTCCAGCCCATCGTCGCCACCCTCGCGCTCTTCGTGGGCGGCCGCGGCCTCGCCCTGGTGATGGCGGACGGCCAGCTCAAGCAGATCGAAAACCCCGACCTGCTCGCGCTCGGCACCGACTCCTTCCTCGGTATTCCGCTGGTCGTGCTCATCGCCGGCGTCCTCGCCGTCGCCGTGGCCTTCCTGATCGGGCGCACCACCTTCGGCCGCCAGGTCGTCGCCATCGGCGGCAACCGCGCCGCCGCCAAACTCGCCGGACTTCCCGTCAAGCGCGTCCTCATCGGCGTCTACGTGCTCTGCGGCGTGCTGGCCGCGCTGGCCGGCGTGCTCGCCACTGCCCGGCTCACCGCCAGCGACCCGTCCTCGCTCGGCACCCTGATGGAGCTCTCCGCCATCACCGCCGTCGTGGTGGGCGGAACCCCGCTCACCGGCGGTTCCGTCCGCGTGCTCGGCACCGTCGCCGGAGCCCTGCTGATGCAGCTCCTGCGCGCCACCCTCGTCAAGCACGACCTGCCCGACTCCACCGCCCAGATCGCCCAGGCAGCCATCATCATCGCCGCCGTCTACGTCGCCCGGGAGCGCCGGTCCCGATGAACGAAACCTCCTCCGCCCCGGTGGCCCGGACCACGGCCCCGCACGCGACCCCCGCTCCGGCCAAGGCGCCCGAGCCCCGTCACCAGGCGGGTGCCGGCTCCGCCGGCCGCCCCACCACGGGACAGAGCTTCCTCGACATCCTTCAGCGCCAGGGCGTCCTCGCCGTGCTGATCCTGGTGATCGTCGGCGCCTCCTTCAAGTACCCGGCGTTCCACAGCCTGGACAACGCCCGCGGTGTCACCGTGCAGGCGTCCTTCCTCGCCGTGGTCGCCCTCGGCATGACCATGGTCATCATCACCGGCGGCATCGACCTCTCGGTCGGCTCCGTCTTCGCCCTCGGCGGCGTCCTCGCCGCCTGGGCCTCGCAGTACGGATTCCTGCCCGCGCTGCTCGTACCGCTCGTGGTCTGCTCCGCGATCGGCCTGCTCAACGGGTTCCTCATCGCCCGTGCCGGGATGGCCCCCTTCATCGTCACCCTCGCCACCCTGCTCGGCGCCCGCGGTCTGCTGCTCTCGCTCACCGACGAAGGCGGCACCACCTACCTGGTACCGAAGGACTCGGCCTTCGCCGACCTGGGACAGGGCGCGGTCTGGGGCTTCGGGTACCCGCTCCTGATCGCCCTCGTCCTCTTCGGGATCGGCGGGCTCGTCCTCCAGCGGACCTCGTTCGGACAGTCGATCTTCGCCGTGGGCGGCAGCAGTGACGCCGCGACCCTGATGGGGCTTCCCGTCGCCCGCACGAAGATCATCGTCTACACGCTGAGTGGTCTGCTCGCCGGCCTCGCCGGCGCGCTGAGCGCGGCCCGGCTCACCTCCGGCGTCACCATCGTCGGCGTGGGCATGGAGCTCGACGCGATCTCCGCCGTCGTCATCGGCGGAACGCTGCTGGTCGGCGGCGCCGGATCGATCAGCGGAACCCTCTGGGGCGTGCTGCTGCTCGCCGTCATCCAGAATCTGATCAACCAGATCGGTACCCTCAACTCCTCCTACCAGTCGGTGGTCAGCGGCGGCTTCCTTATCGTTGTCGTGGTGGCGCAGCGCTATCTGTCGCGCAACCGCAGAACCACGTGAGCGGAGCCAACTCTCATAGCCGGACCGAGTGAAGGAGTGCCGTGGGCGTCAGCCTCAAGGACGTAGCGCAGCGGGCGGGCGTGTCGATCAAGACCGTGTCCAATGTGGTCAACAACTACCAGCACGTCACCCCGAAGATGCGTGCCAAAGTGCAGCAGGCGATCGATGAGCTCGGCTACCGGCCGAACCTCACCGCCCGTCATCTGCGCAAGGGCCGTACGGGCATCATCGCGCTGGCGGTCCCCGAGTTCGGCAACCCGTACTTCGCCGAACTGGCCGGAGCCGTCGTCGACGCCGCCGCCCGGCACGACTACACCGTGCTGGTCGACCACACGGCAGGGCTCCGCGAGAAGGAGCTGCTGGTCAGCCAGGGGTTCCGGTCCCACGTGATCGACGGGCTCATCATGAGCCCGATCCATCTGGAGACCGAGGACCTGATGGCCCGCGAGGAGACCGCCCCCCTGGTCCTGCTGGGGGAGCGGGAGTACGAGGCCCCGTACGACCACATCGCCATCGACAACGTCGCCGCGGCCCGTACCGCGGTACGCCATCTGCTCGACCACGGACGCAGCAGGATCGCCTTCCTCGGATCCCGCACCGGCCGTGAACGCCAGCCCGCGCACCTTCGGTTGCGCGGCTGGCGCGAAGAGCTGACGGCCGCCGGCATCGAACCGGACGAAGCGCTGGTCGTGGTCACGGACGGATTCGGGCGTGAGGACGGAGCCATCGCGATGGCATCCCTGCTCGACCGGGGCGAGCGGCCCGACGCGGTCTTCGCCTACAACGACCTGATCGCGATCGGTGCCATGCGCACCGTCACCGCGCGCGGGCTGTCCGTCCCGGACGACATCGCCTTCGTCGGCTTCGACGACATCGAGGAAAGCAGCTACGGCACCACCACCCTCACCACCATCGCCCCTGACAAGGAGGCCATCGCGCGCCTCGCGGTCGACAGCCTCGTCGAGCGCCTCGGAGGCGTACCGGTGAGCGAACCCCGGCGCCCGCGCCCCGGCTACCGGCTCGTCGTCCGCGAGTCGACGGTCCCCGGGCCCTCCGGCCCGGCCGCCTGACCGGAGGCGCCCGGCCGGCGCGCGCCGGGGCCCCGCGCCCCGG
>NZ_JBHWZJ010000381.1:0-6436 GCF_042728415.1 Streptomyces sp. NPDC060198
GCCTGGAACCACGCGGCCGGGCCCAGCTGGAGCAGGAGGTGCTGGCCGCAGGGCTGTCCCGCGGCTCGTGCCCGCCGGACGCCCTCGCTCCGCCCCACTCGACGCGCCCCCTCGCACGCCCGTTACGCACCCCGGGGCCCCGCCAGGCCGCCCGATCTCACGCGACCGGAATCTGCCTCTCTCAGCGTTCCCTGCGGACCTCGCGGACGAGGCTCTCGGGCAGGGCCAGGTTCCACGCCGTGATCACGGGCTGTCCGTGCTCGGTGCCCAGGCGGGAGATCGCCCCGGTGGCGAGCTGGAAGAGGCTCCCGCCCGCGGGGGGAAGGTCCAGATAGCGGGCGGTGAGCACGCGCAGGAAGTGGGAGTGGGCGACGAGCACGACGTCCTCGTCGCTCGCGAGGCCCTCGGCCGTCGCGCGCACCCCGGCGAGCACCTTGTCGGCCCGTTCGCCGATCTCGGCCGGGCTCTCGCCCGGGTGCGCGGTGGGACCGGCCTCGACCCCGTCGGTCCAGAGGTTCCACAGGGGGCGGGTGCGGTGGATGTCGATGGTGGTGATGCCCTCGTAGCCGCCGTAGTCCCATTCCCGCAGCTCCGGGATGATACGGGGCGAGGTGAGTCCGGCCAGTTCGGCGGTGCGGCGGGCCCGGACCGAGGGGCTGACCAGGCTGAGCCCGACCTGGCGGTCCGCCAGCAGCGGGGCGAGCGCACGGGCCTGGGTCTCGCCGAACTCGGTGAGCGGCAGATCGGTGTAGCTGGTGTGCCGTCCGTTGCGGGACCATTCGGTCTCGCCGTGCCGGATCAGGATCAACTCGCCCATGGTGCGTCCGTTCTTCGTGCGTGTCGCTGCGATCGTGCAAACCCGCCGGACCACGATCGCATTCCGCCGGGACCGGGCCGTCCACGACGCGCCCGCCCGCGCACCGGCCCGTCCGTGCCCGACCGTGCCCGTCCGTGCACGGGCACGGAAGCGCACCGCCCGTACACGCGCCCGCCCCGGTGACGCGCGCCCCGGTGGCGCTCGCCCGTCACCGGGGCGGATGGTCGTGCGGGGTCGTATACGAATCAGCCGCGGACCACCCGCAGTCCGTCCTCGCCCACGACCTCGACGGTGTACGGGCGGGCTGTGTCCGAGGTCACGTGGACCGTGTCCCCCTCGCGCGCCACCCGGAAGGTGGCCGCGGGGGCCCCGGTGAGGTCGGGAACGGTGACCGTGCGGGTGAAGTCACCGGTGCCGGCGGGGGCGAACACGCGCAGTTCCAGTCCTTCCAGCCAGTCGCCGTCCGGACGCGAGACGTCCGCGCCGAGCGGCAGGACCGCGCCGGGGCGGACCAGGAGCGGGAGGCTGTCGAAGCCGTGGGTCTCCTGGCGCCAGGACGGTCCGGTGACCGTCTCGCCGGAGAGCAGGTGGGTCCAGGTGCCCTCGGGCACGTAGTACTCGACCTGCCCGTCCTCGGTGAAGACCGGGGCCACCAGGACGTCCCCGCCGAGGAGGTACTGCCGGTCCACGGTGCGGGTCGCCGGGTCGTCCGGGAACTCCAGCAGCATCGGGCGCATCACCGGGACACCGGTGCGGTGGGCCTCCACGGCGGCGCCGTACAGGTACGGCATGAGGCGGTGCTTGAGCTCGGTGAACTGCCGGGCCACGTCCACCGCCTCGTCGCCGAACTCCCACGGCACGCGGTAGGACGAGGAGCCGTGCAGCCGGCTGTGCGAGGAGAGGAGCCCGAAGGCGAGCCAGCGCTTGAAGACGGCCGGGTCGGGGGTGCCTTCGAAGCCGCCGATGTCGTGGCTCCAGAACCCGAAGCCCGACAGGCTGAGCGAGAGCCCGCCGCGCAGCGACTCGGCCATCGCGCCGAAGGAGGACCAGCAGTCGCCACCCCAGTGGACGGGGAACTGCTGGCCGCCGGCGGTCGCCGAGCGGGCGAAGAGGACGGCCTCGCCCTGACCGCGCTCCTCCTCCAGGAGTTCGAAGACGGCCTTGTTGTAGAGGTGCGTGTAGTAGTTGTGCATCCGCTCGGGGTCGGAGCCGTCGTGCCAGACGACGTCCGTGGGGATGCGCTCGCCGAAGTCCGTCTTGAAGCCGTCGACGCCCTGGTCGAGGAGTACCTTCAGCTTGGCCTGGAACCAGGCGGTCGCCTCGGGGTTGGTGAAGTCGACCAGCGCCATGCCGGCCTGCCACTTGTCCCACTGCCAGATGTCGCCGTCGGCGGTGCGGACGAAGTAGCCCTTCTCGGCCCCTTCCGCGTACAGGGCGCTCTTCTGCGCGATGTACGGGTTGATCCAGAGGCAGATCCGCAGACCGCGCGCCTTGAGACGGGCGAGCATGCCCACCGGGTCCGGGAACACCTCCGGGTCCCATTCGAAGTCCGACCACTGGTACTCGCGCATCCAGAAGCAGTCGAAGTGGAAGACGGAGAGCGGGATGCCCCGGTCCGCCATGCCCTCCACGAACGAGGTGACGGTCTTCTCGTCGTACGAGGTGGTGAAGGAGGTCGTCAGCCAGAGGCCGAAGGACCAGGCCGGCGGCAGCGCGGGGCGGCCGGTGAGGGCGGTGTAGCGGGCCAGGACGTCCTTGGGCGTCGGGCCGGCGATGACGAAGTACTCCAGCGTCTGGTCCTCGACGCTGAACTGCACCTGTCCCACGGCCTCTGAGCCGACCTCGAAGGAGACCTTGCCCGGGTGGTTGACGAAGACGCCGTAGCCGCGCGAGGAGAGGTAGAACGGGATGTTCTTGTACGCCTGTTCGCTGCTGGTGCCGCCGTCCGCCTGCCAGATGTCGACGACCTGGCCGTTCTTCACGTACGGGGTGAAGCGCTCGCCGAGCCCGTGGATGGTCTCGCCGACGCCGAGGGCGAGTTGGGCGGCCATGTGGTGACCGCCGTCCGGCAGGGTGGCGAAGGCCGTTCCCTTGCGGCCCGCGGTCGTCAGCAGACGGCCCTCGCCGTCCAGGAAGTCCAGGCCGAAGGCGCCGGAGTCGGAGAGCCGCAGGGTGAGCGGGCCGCTGGTCAGTTCGGCGGTGCCGTTCTCACGGCGGGTGGCGGCGGTCGCGTCCCCGGTCGCGCCGGGCAGGCCGAACTCGGGGCCGGGGTTGCGCTTTCCGGCGAGGTGCGTGACGCGCACGCCGATGACGCCCTCGGCGGGAGAGTGCGCCTCGACCGTGATGAGCGGGGCGTTGAGCGTGTCGCCCCGGCGCGTGACCTGCTTGACGGCGG
Source organism: Streptomyces sp. NPDC060198 (assembly GCF_042728415.1). Taxonomy (NCBI): domain Bacteria; kingdom Bacillati; phylum Actinomycetota; class Actinomycetes; order Kitasatosporales; family Streptomycetaceae; genus Streptomyces; species Streptomyces sp. NPDC060198. The sequence goes on from NZ_JBHWZJ010000381.1 coordinate 3,213, forward strand.
CGTAGGCCGTGAGGCGGTCGGTGTCCAGGCGCAGATCGCGGACTTCGGTGGCGTACGAGGCGGACACACCGTCCCGCATCTGCCAGAAGCCGTCGGTGAACTTCATGGGGGGTCCTTAGCCGTTCTGCAGTCGTTCGGAGGATCAGGTCCGCGGGTTCAGCTCGCGGGACTGGTACGGGGGGGGCGGAGGCCGGGCACGCGCAGGGGTGGGTGCTCCGAGGGCCCGGGCTTCCGGGTGTCAGGGGTTCAGGAGGGCGGGTTCAGGAGAACGGGGGCCGCCCGGTCCAGGACCTGGACGATCCGGTCCCAGGTGGCCGTGTCACGCGGTACGGCGGCCAGCCGGCGGTCCGCGCCGGTGCCCCAGCCGGCGGCCAGGGCCACCGGATCGTCGCCGGTGACCGCGCCCGCGGCGAGTGCCGCGGCGCCCAGCGCGACCAGTTCGGTGGACTCGGGGACGATCACGGGCCGGCCGGAGAGGCGGCGCACGGTCTCGACCCACCGGGTGCCGCGCGCACCGCCGCCGATCAGGCGCAGGGGGGCGTCCGGGGCGTCCAGGGGCAGTTCGTCCAGCGCCCGCAGGATCGCCACGACGGCTCCCTCGTAGGCGGCGCCCAGGAGCTGCCGCGGGGTGGTGTCGTGCCGCAGGCCGGTGAGCAGCCCGGCGGCGTGCGGCAGGTCGGGGGTGCGCTCGCCGTCGAGGAACGGCAGCAGGACGGCCTCGCCGCCGGGTTCGGCGTCCTCGCGGTCCAAGCCCAGCAGAGCGGCCACCTTGTCCACGGCGAGGGTGCAGTTCAGGGTGCAGCCGAGCGGCAGGTGGGTGCCGTCCGCGGCGGCGAAGCCGGCGAGCAGCGGGGAGGACGGCCGGGTGCGGGTGGCGGCGAAGACGGTGCCGGAGGTGCCGAGGCTGACGACCGGGTGGTCGAGCAGGCCCCCCGCGCCGAGGCCCAGGCCGACCGCGGCGGCCATGTTGTCGCCGGTCCCGGCGGCCACCGCGATCCCGGCGGGGAGGCCGAGGTCGCGGGCGGCCCGCTCGGTGAGGTGCCCGGCCAGGGCCGCCCCGGTGGGGGCGACGGTGGAGAGCATGTCGGCGCGTATGCCGGTGAGCGCGAGCAGTTCGGGGTCGTAACCGTGTGCGGTGTGGGAGTACCAGAGCGTTCCGGAGGCGTCGCCCGGGTCGGTCACGGCGGCGCCGGAGAGCCGCTCGGTGAGGTAGTCGTGCGGGAGGCGGACGGCCGCAGCGGCGGCGACGGTGTCCGGTTCGTTCTCCCGCAGCCACTGCCACTTGGTGGCGGTCATGGAGGCGACGGGCACCGACCCGGTCCGCTCCAGCCACGCTTCGGGGCCGCCGAGCGCGGCGGTGAGGGCGGTGGCCTGGGGGGCGGAGCGGGTGTCGTTCCAGAGCAGCGCGGGGCGCAGCGGCCGGCCGCCGCGGTCCAGGACGACCAGGCCGTGCTGCTGCCCGGCGACGGCGATGCCGGCGACCGCGGCGGGGTCGAGGCCCGCCGTGCCGAGGGCCTCGGTGACGGCGGTGCGCAGGGCCTGCCACCACTGCTCGGGGTCGCTCTCGCGGGCGCCGTCCCGGCCGGTCACGGTGTGCGGGGCGCGGCCGACCGCCAGGACCCGGCCGGTCGGGATGTCGATGACCGCGGCCTTGGTGGACTGGGTGGAACTGTCCACGCCGATGACCGCGGACGGCCGGGGGACAGCGTCGTCCCGTGTTGCTCCGGACGGCATGTCGTACCTCGTTCCTGGGGAGTCTCATTTTGATCGTACACAAAACAAATACGGCGTGATTGCTGTGGATCGACCGTGAATCAGGCCACTACGAGCGATGTCGTCATACATATGACGGGAAAGTTGTCCGGGAGTGACCGTTGTGTCACGGAAGAGGTCTGGTGCGGCGTCAGGAATTGGAGTATTAGTACTGGGACTGAACAAATTGGTCGGTCGGCAGAGCAGCCGTCCGGGCCCGTCGATCAAGAGGCAGACATGTCGGACCGCTTCACTCCCACTTCCGCTGACAAGTTCACCTTCGGTCTCTGGACCGTGGGCTGGCGGGGCAACGACCCCTTCGGTGAGCCGACCCGCCCGGCGCTGGACCCGGTCGAGTCCGTCGAGCGGCTCGCGGAGCTCGGCGCGCACGGTGTGACCTTCCACGACGACGACCTGATCCCCTTCGGGTCCTCGGACAGCGAGCGCGCCGCGGTGATCGGCCGGTTCAAGGACGCGCTGGAGCGCACCGGCCTCAAGGTCCCGATGGCCACCACCAACCTCTTCACGCACCCCGTGTTCAAGGACGGCGGCTTCACCTCCAACGACCGCGACGTCCGCCGCTACGCGCTGCGCAAGGTCATCCGCAACATCGACCTCGCCGCCGAACTCGGCGCCGAGACCTACGTCGCCTGGGGCGGCCGCGAAGGCGCCGAGTCCGGCGGCGCCAAGGACGTCCGCGACGCCCTCGACCGCATGAAGGAAGCCTTCGACCTCCTCGGCGAGTACGTCACCGACCGGGGCTACGACATCCGCTTCGCGATCGAGCCCAAGCCCAACGAGCCCCGCGGCGACATCCTCCTGCCCACCGTCGGCCACGCCCTCGCCTTCATCGAGCGCCTGGAACGCCCCGAGCTCTACGGCGTGAACCCCGAGGTCGGCCACGAGCAGATGGCCGGACTCAACTTCCCCCACGGCATCGCCCAGGCCCTGTGGGCCGGCAAGCTCTACCACATCGACCTCAACGGCCAGTCCGGCATCAAGTACGACCAGGACTTCCGCTTCGGCGCCGGCGACCTGCGCCAGGCCTTCTGGCTCGTCGACCTCCTGGAGAACTCCGACTACACCGGCCCCCGCCACTTCGACTTCAAGCCGGTCCGCACCGACGGCTTCGACGGCGTCTGGGAATCCGCGAAGAACTGCATGCGCAACTACCTCATCCTCAAGGAGCGCGCCGCAGCCTTCCGCAACGACCCCGCCGTCCAGGAAGCCCTCACCGCCTCCCGCCTCGACGAGCTGGCACAGCCCACCGCCGCCGACGGCCTGGGCGGCCTCCTCGCCGACACCTCCGCCTACGAGGACTTCGACGTCGACGCCGCCGCCCAGCGCTCCATGGCCTTCGAAGCCCTCGACCAGCTCGCCCTCGACCACCTCCTCGGCGTCCGCTGACCCCAGGGGGACCAGGCGTCGCACCACGCGATGAGTCGACCGGCAGGGGCCGGACCGTCCGGCGG
>NZ_JBHWZJ010000382.1:0-6399 GCF_042728415.1 Streptomyces sp. NPDC060198
GGACCGTGTCGGTCCCCGCCTCCGCGACCAGCGGTGCTTCGGTCATGGTTACTTGACCGAGACCAGGGCGATGTCGAGTACGCCGGTCCAGTCGCTGATGACGACGTTCTTCACGCCCGCGCCGTAGAGGCGCTGGTAGACCGGGTGGAAGAGCGGCACGGTCAGCGCCTGCTCGCCGATCTTCTTGTCGAGGGCGCCCCAGCGGGCGGCGGCGGCGTCGAGGTCGGTCAGCTGGTTGATCTCGTCGATCTCCTTGTTGACCGAAGCGTCGTTCAGGCGGCCGGTGTTGAAGTTGTAGCCGTCCTCCACGATCTGGCGGCCGTCGAAGATCGGCGCGAGGAAGGGGCCGCCCGAGGGCCAGTCCGCGCCCCAGCCGGCGAGGAAGAAGCCGGGCTCGGTCTTCACGTTGTAGGCGGTCTCCGAGTAGGCGTTGTCCTCCAGCCCCTGGAGCTCGACCGTGATCCCGGCCTTCTTCAGGGCCTCCTGGATGGCGGTGGCGACCTCGGGGCTGGTGGCGAAGTTCTTCTCGTTGTCGTGCGTGAGGGTGACGGTCAGCCCGTTCGGGTAACCGGCCTCCTTCAGCACTTCCTTGGCCTTGGCCGCGTCGCCGGTGGCGCCGGAGGGGAAGGCGTCGTACGCCGTGTGTCCGAAGGACTTCTGCTCGGGCAGGAAGGTGGTGGCGGGCTCGGCGAGCGAGGACCCGCCGGCCGCGTTGATGACGGAGGTGCGGTTGACGGCGTACGAGATCGCCTGGCGCACCTTCGGGTTGTCGAACGGCTTCACCTTCGGGTTGAAGGCGATGTAGTTGGTGTAGCCGAAGTGGCCTTCGCCGACGCGGGCGGCAAGGGCCTTGTCGCCGGTGACCTTGGCGAGTTCGGCCGGACCGAGGTTGGTGTCGGTGGTGATGGCGGCGGCGTCGGCGCCGCGCGAGGCGGAGAGGCGCTGGTTGATGACGGCCGGGTCCAGGCCGGAGCGGACGTCGATCTTGTCCGGGTAGGCCTTGCGCTCGGAGTCGGTCTTCTCGGACCAGTAGGTGTTGCGCTCCAGGACGAGGTGCTCGCCGTCGCCCTCGTTGGAGACGACCTTGTACGGCCCCGAGGAGACGGGGTGGTTCTCGTAGGTCGCGCCGGTGTCCTTGGCCTGCGGCACGGGCGTGGTCTGGGTCTGCGTCGCCAGGTAGGGGAACTCGCCCTCGGGCTTGTTCAGGTGGAAGACGATGGTCCGGTCGTCGGGCGTCTCGATCGACGCGAGGCCCTTCTTGTCCTTGTACGGCCCCGCGTAGTCGGCGCCGCCGATCAGCCAGTCGCGCAGATAGGGCGCGCCGCCGGAGAGTTCGGCCGCGAAGGAGCGCTCGATGCCGTACTTGATGTCCGCGCTGGTGATCGCGGTGCCGTCCTCGTACTTCAGCCCGTCCTTGAGCGTGTACGTCCACACGGTGGCGTTCTCGCTGGGCGTGCCCAGGTCGGTCGCCAGGTCGGGGACCACCTCGGAACCGGCGGCGCCGGCCTCGCGGTTGCGGGTGGTGAGGGTACGGAAGACCAGCGACGGGACGGAGCCGCCGCCGGAGGTGTAGAGGCGCGCGGGGTCGAAGTTCACCTGGGGTGCGCGGTTGAGGACGCTGAGGGTGCCGCCCTTGGCGGGAGCGGACGAGGAGGCGGCGGAACCCGCGTCGCTCCCGCTCTCCTTCGGGCCGCACGCCGCGACGGACGAGCCCACGACGAGAACCACGACGGCCGCGGCCACGCGGCGGGATATGACGGACGGTTGACGCATCGGAAGATGACCTCTCGGTACTGCTCAGCCGGAGAGGCGAGCAGGGGAAACCATGACAAGAGCAGGAAGAAGACAGGTGAAAGCGGCAGAAAAGGGGTGGCCGCGAGAGCGCGCGGCGTGTCACGGGACATCGGGTGCGCGATCCGGCGGGAGCCCGGAGGAAGGAGCCGGCCCGGTCGGCCGGAGCAGGAGAGGGCCGGACCGGTCACGGGGGAGAACCGGGCCCGGGGCCGCCTGCCGGGGAGGCCGCGCCCGCGGGCCGGGACGCCGGGGTCGTGGCCCGGAAGCCGCGCGCTACGCCTCTCGGGGATGCGGGCGGCGGCCGGAACACGACCGGGCGGGCGTCAGCGACAGAGAATGTCGGCGACGCAGTGCCTGGTCACACCGATGAGCGCGCGCTCCAGGGCGGCACTCTCGGGGGTGATCAAGATGCGTGACATGCGGAGAAATATGAACGACCGCTCATCCACATGTCAATGCGAAATGAGACGGCCATATCAATATATGGACAGACCGAATCAAGTAGTGGGGTACACCCAGGGGTTGGGTTTGCAGGAGATCCCATCGATGTCCAACGACTTCGTCTGCTGCTGCATCACGGGCGCCAGGGCGCCAGGGGTGCGGCAGCTCACGTGGTTGTGCCCGAGCCGGTGTCCGACCTCGTGGTTGATGAGCATCTGCCGGTAGGGCAGGAGCTTGTCGGGGCCGAAGGTGACCGAACCCTGGGCCCACCGGTAGGCGTTGATCATGACGCGCTCGGTGGACGCGGAGTCGCAGGAGACGTTGTCCTCGGTGGTGTCCAGACCGGACTTCTCGCACCAGACCCCGGTGGTGCCGGGACTGGCGAGGGTGATGACGAAGTCGGGTGCGCCCGTGGAGATCCGCTCGAACGTCATGTCCCCGTGGTGCGCCCAACTGCGGTCGTCGTTGAGGGTCTTCTGCACGGCCTCCGCGAAGAGGGCGGGGTCGAGTCCGAGCCCCTGCTCCACGTCGATCCGGTAGCGGTACTTGTGCCCGGTACCGGGCGCCTTCGCCGCGCCCGGGACGACCTCGAACTTCCCGTCTCCCGCCAGATCGGCGGCGAGCGGGTAGGGCGTGGCCATCTTCTCCTCGTACGTCAGCGCCTTCAGCGGCGCCGCCGTCGGCGTCGTGGGGGTGGCCCGCGCGTCGGAGCGGGTGGCTCCCTGGCCGCCCTGCCGGGTGCCGGACGCCTGCGCGGAATCGCCCCCGCCGTGCCCCTGGGCCACCTGCCCGGCCACGACGACCGCGAGCACCGTGGTCACCGCCGCCGCCGCGATACCGGTGAACGTCCGCCCCTTGCCGCCCCGGCCGCTCGTGCCGGGGGTGCCGTCCGCTTCGCCGGAGCCGTCGCCGGCCCCACCGTCCGAGCCGCCGCCGATGCGGTCCGGCACGGCGACGGATTCCCCCGCCGGAGCGGGCACGGCCACCCTCGACGGGACCTGCCGTACCGGAAGTCCCACGGACGGCGCGTCGAAGGCGTCCACGAACTCGGGCCGCGGGCCCGGTATCAGCGGCGTACCGCCGGGCGCCGGCCGCACCACCGCACGTCCGACGGGAGCGGCGCCCCGTCCGCCCGCGCGCGGGTCTCCGGCGCGGGGGCCTGCGGACGGAAATTCGCCCGAACGTGTCTGCTGCCGGGCCGGGTCGGCGGGACGCGCCGACCGCGGGGCCTCGCCGAGGCCGTAGCGCGGCTGCGGGCCGGTGCCCCAGCCGCCGCCCGGTTCGCGCTGTTCGGGGTGGCCGCCGCGCACCTGCGGGACGCCCTGGAACGGGGTGTCCCGAGCCGCGTCGGACTGCCGCTGTCCGTCACGCCCGGGGGGTGCCGGTTCCGGCGCCCGCCTACGGCGCCCACTGCCGGAGCCCGCCTCCGATGCACCGACCGGGGCCGGTGCGGCCTCGCCCGCCGGGCCGTTCGCCTCGGCGCCCCTTCGGCTGTGTCGTCCCACGCCCCGGATCAGCTCCCGCCGTCGTCTTCCACCAATTCCCGGACCGCCTGGGCGACCGTCTCCGGGTACTCCATCATTGCCACGTGCCCGGCTTCGGGCAGCGACAAAAGGCGCGAGTCGCGGAACGCCTCGGATGCCCTGCGTGCCATCCGGTACGAGACCAGCTTGTCCCGTCCGCCGTACACCAGGAGCGTCGGCGCGAGCACCCGCTCGGCCTGGCGCCACAGCCCTTGCTGCCCGCCCAACGTGTACGCGTCGACGATTCCACGGGCGGAGCGCGCCATGGCCTCCCAGAAGTACGGCAGCTCCAGCCGCCGTTCCATCTCGGCCACCGCCTGGCGGAAGCCCTCCTCGGTGATCCGCGTCGGATCGCCGTAACAGAGTGCCATGACCCCGCGGGTGCGCTGCTCCGCGGTCATGCCCCGGCTGAGCCGGGAGAAGAGCGCGGCGACCCCGGGAAGCGCCAGCAGCCCGGTCGGCACGGCCGGCCGCTGGACACGGATCTCGGGCAGCGCGGGCGAGACCAGGGTGAGGGTGCGCACCAGGTCGGGGCGGACGGCCGCGACCCGGGTGGAGACCGCGCCGCCCAGCGAATTGCCGACCAGGTGGACCGGACCGCGCCGCTGCGCGTCGAGCAGCCGGATCACCGCCCGGGCGTGTGCGGTCACCGAGTAGGCGCCGTCGTCCGGCGGCGGGGAGTCGCCGAATCCCGGCAGGTCGACCGCCTCCCCGTCGACCACGTCCGCCAGCAGCGGCATCAGGGCGGACCAGTTCTGCGAGGAACCGCCCAGCCCGTGGACGTAGAGCGCGGGAGGGAGCCCGGCGCGCACGTCGGGCCGGGAACGGACGGTCAGGCTCAGCCCGGCCAGGGGAACGGTGCGCAGACTCTCCCCGGACCCGACACGCACGGCACTGACCGTGGGGGCGACCGCCGCGGCGGCGGCCTGGACACCCGGCAGCTCGGTCGAAGACATGCGGCAATGTTACGAGACGATCACGCGCCGATTCATGTGTTCGCGGTCACAGGCCGCATCGCGGGGCAGGAGTGCAGCTCATAGGCTTCGGATGAGGGACGGAAGGGAGTCACCATGACGGTCGACCCGAGGGACCCGGAGACGTTTCTGGACGAGCAGCCGGACCCGGCGGGCCTGGAGACCCCCGCCGCGGACGCCGCGGAGCAGCGGACGGAGGTCCGGCCGGAGGAAGACGAGCCGCTGACGGAGGCAGGCACCGAGGAGGCCGACGAGGCCGACGTCGCGGAACAGACCAAGGTGGTCGCCGAGCACGAGGACGACTACCGCTGAGCGGCCCGCGCGGCACCGGCCGCCACCGCGTCCCGCCCCACCGGGGCAGGCGCCCGGTAGCGGCCGGTGCGGGGGCTGTGCCCGCCTGCACCGTGAAATGGCCAAAAGTCGCTCCGCGCGGGGCGATTACCTCTGAAACACGCAGTTCGGGGCCGTTTCGTCCCGGCCCGGCCGATGATGCGGCGCCGGTCCGTGGCTACCGGAGTTGTCCGGTCCGTGAAATTCTGCGTCCGCGCCGCGCGCACCCGGGTTACCCAAAAGTACGATGGCCATGCGGCGCGGCAAGCACTGGACACCGTGTCGGATCACACATTTGGGAGGCGGCGTGAGCGCCATCGAGCAGACAGAGGCAGCGCGCCCGCGGGGCACTCGCCTGCCCCGCCGCGCCCGACGCAATCAGCTCCTGGGCGCCGCCCAGGAGGTCTTCGTCGCGCAGGGGTACCACGCCGCCGCGATGGACGACATCGCCGAGCGGGCGGGCGTCAGCAAGCCGGTGCTCTACCAGCACTTCCCCGGAAAACTGGAGCTGTACCTCGCGCTCCTGGACCAGCACTGCGAGTCGCTGCTCCAGGCGGTGCGCACCGCCCTCGCCTCGACGACGGAGAACAAGCAGCGCGTCGAGGCCACCATGGACGCCTATTTCGCGTACGTGGAGGACGAGGGCGGCGCCTTCCGCCTGGTCTTCGAATCGGACCTGACCAACGAGCCCGCCGTGCGTGAGCGGGTGGACCGGGTGTCCCTGCAGTGCGCCGAGGCGATCTCGGACGTCATCGCGGGCGACACGGGCCAGTCCAAAGACGAATCGATGCTGCTGGCCGTCGGCCTGGGCGGAGTCGCCCAGGTGGTGGCCCGTTACTGGCTCTCCAGCCCCTCCGGCATCCCGCGCGACACCGCGGTGCAGCTGCTCACCTCGCTCGCCTGGCGCGGCATCGCGGGGTTCCCGCTGCACGGGACCGAATAGCGGCACCGGGCGTGTTCGCTCCCGGCGTGGCCGGTCGGGCCGTGGGCGCTCGGCCCACCGGGCTAATGTGGCTGCGTACGGCGCGGCTACCGCGCAGGGACTGACCGTCGGAGGGACATAGCCGTGGAGGTCAAGATCGGGGTGCAGCACACGCCCCGCGAGATCGTTCTGGAGAGCGGGCTTTCCGCCGAGGACGTCGAGAGCGCGGTCGCCGAGGCGCTCGGCGGCAAGGCGCGTCTGCTCAGCCTCACGGACGAGAAGGGCCGCAAGGTCCTCGTGCCGGCCGACCGGATCGCGTACGTCGAGATCGGCGAGCCGACGGCCCGGCGCGTCGGGTTCGGCGCACTGTAAGCGGCACCACGCGCAGCACGACGGAACGGCCCGGCGGGATCTC
>NZ_JBHWZJ010000383.1:0-6384 GCF_042728415.1 Streptomyces sp. NPDC060198
GCATCGACGAGGCGACGCGTCCGGGGGCCGAACCGGACGATCCGGGCCGGCCCGGATCGTCGCACCCGCAGGACCGCGTCGTGGCACACCGTCTCGTCCTGCGCGAGAGCACCGAGGGAGCGGCGGTGCGCGAGGGGGTCTGGTGACCGCCCGGCCGGTGAGCCCCCGGCACACCGCTCGACCGAGGCCGGTCGTCACGACGACTGGCTGCTGCGCTGCCTCGGAACGGCTGTGCTGTGGCGTTGTAGCGGTCTTCGGAAGCTCGGAGTCGGTCCTCGACCCGGGCAAGGTTGGTGAAATCGTTGGGTGACCACCTTGCGTTGGACGACGGAGAAGTAGATCTCCACCTGGTTCAGCCAGGAGGAGCTGATGACGTACTCGTCGGTGTCGAGCGGGGTGCCCTGCCGGATGCGGGCGTACAGGTCCAGCACACTCTGGGATGCGGCCCGGAAGTCCGGGCGGTGATGAAGATCCAGGATCGGTGCTGCCAGGGTTTGAGCACGTCGTCGGCCAGCCGGCGACGCACGGTGGACGCCGGCACGAACGCGGCGAGGCCCCGCTGGGTGGCCTCGTAGGCCAGTTCCGGGCATGACCAGCGCGATAGCGGCACTCCGCTCTCGGCGGGCGGCGCCACTTTCGACACACGCCCTGGGCGATACGCACGTCGGATCGTCCGCGCGCGGCGTGCAGCACGACCCGTGCACGCACCCGCAGTTGGTGCTCGGTCTGGTGGCCGTAGGCCATCGCTTTCAGCCGCGCGCGTGCGGCGGCGCTCGGGGCTATCGAGCGGGCAGTGCGGAGAGACATGGCGGGCGAGCCGATCGGCGGAAGTTCGATCACTGGCAAGCCGCGGCCTTCCCGGCCCGCGTTGGTGGTGGAGCCCAGGCAACGCGGCGGCCAATGGGCGTTCGAGCTTGGACCGACCAGATCACTCCGTAACGGGCAGGCACTCGGCGAGCAGGTCGACGATGTCGCGCCAGGCTCGCTGTGCGTGCCGTGGGTGGTAGCCGACGCCGGGGCGCACGGTGTGGTCGACCGAGGGGTGGTGAAAGGCGTGAAGGGCGCCGCCGTAGACCGCGAGGCGCCAGTCGACGCCGGCGGCCTGCATCTCAGCGGTGAACGCCTCCCGCTGCGCGGGCGCCATGATCGGGTCTTCCGACCCGACCCCGGCCCACACGGGGCAGCGAATGCGCGCTGCCTCGCCCGGCCTTCCCGTGATCAGCCCGTTGACTGTCGCGATCGCACGCAGGCTGACGCCGTCACGCCCGAGTTCCAGCCCGACGGCGCCTCCGGTGCCGTAGCCGACGGCGGCTGTCCGATCGGGGTCGGTCCGCGGTTCGGCGCGCAACACGTCGAGCGCCGCGTGGCCGATGCCCCGCATCCGGTCGGGGTCGGCGAGCAGCGGCATGCAACGGGCCATCATCTCCTCGGGGTCTTCCAAGTAGCGTCCGCCGTGGAGGTCGAAGGCCAACGCCACGTATCCCAGCTCGGCGAGAGCATCGGCCCGTCGGCGCTCGACGTCGCTGAGGCCCGTGCCCTCTGGTCCTACCAGCACCGCGGGCCGACGGTCGACACCGTCCGGGAGCGCGAGGTGCCCGATCATCGTCAGGCCGTCGGCCGGGTACTGGACCGTGCGCGTGGTAATCGTCGTCATGAGACTGGACCGTAGTGATCGTCGAGTCCGATCGGGCCGGGATTCGCCGCTGGCAGAACATCGCGGGTGTCCCTCCGAAATACACGGTGGCTCGCAAGATCCGTCACAACTCCCGTTCCCACGGCAACACCTGGCCCGGCACCACGCACGACGCAGGTTCCGGAGTCAACCCCCGAAGGACTTTCGGAGCCGACCACTTGGCGTGCTCGGCGACGAGACGGCCCCGGCGACATGAGGGGCATGCCGACGCGGTCGGAAAACCGTTCGCGGTCCCAGGGGTGTTGAGACGAGACTGATGGGTCGATGACATCGGACGAAGAGTGGCCAGCCCTGACGTACAACCGTGACACCCTGCCCTTCCCCGACAACCGTGGGCCCCGCATTACCTACGAGGGCATTCGGAACTGGGATGAATCCGACCCTGCCCGCCACCCGTTCGCCTGGGACGAGGACGAGGGGGAGCACCTCCGCTCGCTGGTCCGCCAGTGGGTGCCGCCCGTGCTCTCAGGTGTGGCCGGCAGGTGGCAGGGAGAGTGCTGGTGCGAGAGTCAGGTGAACGCGATCATCATGGAGCGGTACGGCGCCTGGGCCTGGGGATGGAGCTGGTCCTACCGCCACGGTGGACCCATCGGTAACTGGGTCAGCGGGTCGAGCTCGGTGACGACCCCCGACGAGACCGCAGAACGCGTCGTGGCCGCGCTGTTGGAGTGGCGGGGGTGGCTGGAGCGAACGGCCCAGCGCTTCGCCGAACTGGCCCCGCCGCCGGACGCCTCACCCGAGGATCGCAGTTGGCACCTGGAGCGGGCCTGTGTCCGGCTCGTGACCCACGCGCTGGACTCGGGCGCGGACAACGCCTGGCGTGGCCAGACCTCGATCGTCCTGGGCTGGTTCCTCACCAGCACCGGCATGGACCGGGCCGAAGCCGCGCGAGCGGTGGAGAACGCGATCGGCGGCCGGTTCGAGAGCTGGGTCACCCCGGAACGGACACTGATCGAATCCGTCGGCGAGGATCTGGCTGCCGGCCTCACCGGGCACATGCCGTACCAAGACCATCGCGAGAGGGCGGCGCTGGAGGAGTTCCATGACCGCTACTGACAGCCTCTCGGCCTGGCTGCGTGTGCGCCGTGAGGCCGACTGGCAATGCGCACCGGCCCTCCAGCGCATCCCGCCCGGCCGCGACGGGTTCCGGTCGTGGTGCGAGGGTCCGGTGCGCCGACGCGACCCGATTCGCGCCGGACGTCTGCTCGCCGCGCACACCCTGGCCCGAGAAGATGCCGCACGCCAAGCCCCGTTGGACTTCGCCCTCCTGGCCGGTTGGCAGTGCGAAGTCCTCTCTGTGACAGGGGCACCGTTCCGCGTGAGCGACGCCTGTGCGAAAGCCGGCCGCGAGCGCTACGGTCTGACCCGTCGCACGCAGGCCGACTTCGATTCCTGCCTGAACGAGACGACCGACCCGGAGGTCCCGCTGGCGGCCCGCGCGGCGCGCGCCTACCTCGATGTGGCGTTCTTCCACCCCTTCACCGATGGCAATGCCCGCGCCGCACTGTTGACCTTGGTCCATGTGCTGGCCAGGGAGGACATTGTCCTTCCTGAGGTCGGCCCCCTCCAGACCACTCGCTACGCGGATGACCCTGCCGGTGCGGCCGACCTCGCCACGCTCATCGGGGTACTCAACCGCCGTCGACACTGAAGCTACGGGACGAAGACGAGCCGTTCGCCGCCCCGGTCGTCCCATGCCCGCGCGACGTCGGCGAGGGGCACGGGGCGGGCACGCACATCGAGGCCGCCTTCGACGACTGCCGCGGCCAGTTCGGGGAGTTCGGCGACGATGTCGCGCGGCGAGACGGAGCCGATGCCGCTGCCGACGATCTGCAACCGTGCCGCGCGCAGCGCCGAGGAAGGAATCGGCGCGGATTCTCCGGCGATCGATCCGATCTGGACCCAGGTCAGCGGGACACTCCGGTCGGCCCGGGCCTTCAGGAGGGGGAGCATCGCACCGGCGGCGGGAGCGCCCCACACGAAGTCGAGGACGACGTCGACGTCGGCCGCCGCCTCGATCTCCTCGAAGGTGACCGCTTGGTCCGCGCCGAGGCCTTGCAGCGCCTTGAGACGCGCGGCGTCGCGGCCCACGGCGACGACCTGGGTGGCGCCGAACCGCTTGGCGATCTGGACCGCCATCCGTCCCGCACTGCCGGTGGCGCCGAGGATGGCGACCCGCCGGCCTTCGGGGAAGGAGATGCGGCGGCGCAGTGCGATCCAGGCGGACATGCCCGGGTTCATCGCGGCGGCGATCTGTACGGGGTCGGCGTCGTCGGGCAGGAGCACGCTGCGACGGACGTCGATGACGGTGCGCTCGGCGAACGTACCGGAGGTGGCGTCCTCCAGGGCCGCGTACCGAAGGCGTCCCTGCGGATCACGCACCACGCCGTCGGCACCGGGTACGAGCGGGAAGCCGCCGGTGGCCGAGTAGTGGGTGCCGTTCGCCTTCGCGCGGGTCAGGTGGTGCAGTCCTGCCGCCAGGACCTCGACCACCATCTGGTGGTCGCCCCGGGCGACGGGTTCGGGATGTTCGCCGTAGGCGGGCGAGGCGCCGTGGGCGGTGATGATCGCAGCACGCATGGAGGTCCCCCATCGATTTGGTTTGCATTACCAATCGATTCCAGAGTGATTGGTAATGCAAACGATGTCAAGTAGTCTTCTCCCCATGGCCATCGACGAATCCGAGGACGCCCTGCTGGACGGCCTGGTCCGCAGCGCGTTCCAGATCATGGGAGTCCTCACCCGCATCGGCGCCGAGCACGACCTGTCGCTCACCCAGCTGCGCGTGCTCGGCATCCTGCGCGACCGACGCCCCCGCATGAGCGACCTCGCCGCCTTCCTGGGCCTGGACAAGTCGACACTGTCGGGCCTCGTCGCCCGCGCCGAGAGCCGCGGGCTGATGACCCGCGCCCCCAACCCCACCGACAAACGCGCCATCGACGTCCTCATCACGGACGCCGGCCGCGAACTCACCGAGCAGATGTACCGAGAGGCCCGGGCCGTACTGGCTCCGGCGACCGGCAGGCTCGACGAACGGCAGCGCCGACAGCTCGCTCAGCTGCTGGAGCCCGTCATCACCCCTCCCCTGTCACCCACGTGACGCATGATCAGGTGCGACCGGTGGCCGATCGGCGACGTCCTGGCCACGAGTCGGCAGCCCCTCGACCGCGTCCAAGTCGTTCGTCCGATCACCGGCTCGGTACTTGCCATACTGGAGAAGTCGCCCGCATCGAAGACCAGTTGCGACGAAGACCCGTCTCAGCGACGGTCACCGCTCGGCACGAGGGAATGGCGAACCGACAATGAAGCGAGAGCCGAAGGCGTGGTACGGCGTCAGGACGTTCTACCGATGGCCGACCTGGGAGAACCAGCCCTACGAAGAGCGCGTCGTGCTGTTCCGGGCGCGGTCCCCCCACGAGGCCGTCGAACTGGCCGAGCGGGAGTCGGCCGAATACGCCGGGGCGGGCGACCTCGAAGTCCTCGGCATGGTGCAGGCATACCTGATCTCCGACAGCGAGGAGGAGGTGGGCGTGGGTACCGAGGTGTTCTCCAAACTGCACACGCTCGACCTCCCGGTGAAGGAGTTCCTCGATCGCTACGACTCGGGACCGGCACACGAACAGGTCATCGAGTGACGCCGTTCGCGATGCTCGTGGTGGGAACGTACCCGGGCCGGTGTTCCGTCCCGGCTGTCAGATCGCCGTGGGAGTGTGGGGCGATGCCGCGACCCCGGCCATCGTCCGAAGTCTCGTGAAGTAGGAGGCGCCGTACTCCTCGTCGATCAGGGGCACGACCTTGTCGAGGTCCGCGAGACAGCCCCAGAGGGAGGCGACGCCCCTGCCGTCGAGCCCTTCTTCCAGTTCCCTTCCCACGAGGCCGGCGACGTCGGCGTCGAGGAGGACCAGGTCCACGCCGGCGAGGTCCACGCCGCGGAAGCCGTCGGGGAACGGTGCGCGCAGGTGCTCCTCCCACAGCCCGTTGAGTCCACCGGCGGGCAGGGCGCCGCCTGCCGGGGCGGCTGTGGCCTCTGCTGCGGGCGATGAGGGAAGGAGAAGGGAGACGGCATGGAAGACAGCACGCACCATGACGACCGCTTGGGCCTGTCCGAGGGCGGCGCTTGACGCGGCGCCCCGCGCGAGTCGGTCGCGCAGCAGTCGACCACTGTCGAGTTCGGCGGCGAGTCCGGCCGTCACGATCCCCGCATCGGTCGCCCGCTGGATCAGGTACTGGAGCGAGTCGTCAGAGCCTGGCGCCCCTTCTGGCAAGCGCTCGGCGAGGACCTGCTCCAGGGCGCACAGGGAGTGCGTGACGGCGACGGTGGCGAACTCGATCCGGTAGTAGGAGTGCCGGATGAGTTCGCGGGAGGTCTCCATCGCGCTCATGACGTACATCGACGCCCCGCGCGGCAGAACCAGGTCCGCGACCAGGGCGTGCATGCCGCCGTAGTCCCCGACGATGTTGCGGCCACGTGGGTCCGGCACGGGCATGGAGGGCGGGCCGGGCACCGGCGGCAGGGCGTTCACCGGGGCAGTCTCGCCGCCGGAAGGCCGTCCGTGCCATCGGATTTACTCGAAACGGGGAGGAGCGGTTACCCACCCCGTCTCTGTCGTGTCGCCTCGGGCCGAGTACGCCCCGCCAGACGCGCCCGTTCCGGAGCCGAGCGGGCGAAAGCCCTGCCGCCGAGGTGAGTC
>NZ_JBHWZJ010000384.1:0-6374 GCF_042728415.1 Streptomyces sp. NPDC060198
TGTTAACAGCCCCCCCCCCCACCCCCCCCCCACCGGTGGTTTTCGGGGGGGGGGGGGGGCCCCGGTGCGGGGGGGGGGGCCCCCCCGGGGCCCCCCCCCCCCCCCCGACGGCCGAGCCGCGTCGTACCGAACGCACCGGCGACGCCGGTCTCACGCCCCTTCGCCCAGGAGGCGTGAGACCAGCGTGCGCTGGTCGTCGGTCAGGTGCGGGTCCGCACAGTGCACGGTCCGCCCGTCGACGGTGATCGCGTACCGGAAGCCGTCCGGTACGCCTGCCGGTGGGGTCCCGGCTCCCTCCGCGAGCGCGGAACGGGCCAGGGACTCCCAGGCGGCGGCGTCCTCCTGCGTCGCCGTGTCGATCCCGGCCCGGCGGGAGAGGCCGGCGAACCCGCCGGTCCGGCTCACGTGAATGCGCATGTGACCCATACTGGCCCGTTCACTCGGTCGGCACCCCCACTTCCGACCAGCCCTTGATGACGGCCTCGCGCTCGTCCCCCTCGCCGAAGCGGTCGCGGGCGGCGGCCACGGTGAGCCTGGCGAAGTCGGCGAAGTCCGCGGTGGCGGTCAGCTCGCCGCCGGTCAGTACGTCGTACCAGATCTGCCCGGCCCGCTCCCAGGCGTTCCCGCCGAGGGCGGAGGCGGCCAGGTAGAAGGCGCGGTTGGGGATGCCGGAGTTGAGGTGGACGCCGCCGTTGTCGTCGTCGGTCTCGATGTAGTCCTCCATCGAGGCGGGCTGCGGGTCCTTGCCGAGTACGTCGTCGTCGTACGCGGTGCCCGGCGCCTTCATCGAGCGCAGCCCCTCACCGGTGACCCCGGGGGCGAGCAGCCCCGCGCCGATCAGCCAGTCGGCCTGCTCGGCGCTCTGCCCCAGGGAGTACTGCTTGACCAGCGAGCCGAACACGTCCGAGACGGATTCGTTGAGCGCGCCGGACTGTCCCTCGTAGACGAGGTTGGCGGTGTGCTGGGTGAGCCCGTGTGCCAGTTCGTGGCCGATCACGTCGATGGAGAGCGTGAAGTCGAGGAAGACCTCGCCGTCGCCGTCGCCGAAAACCATCTGCTGGCCGTCGAAGAAGGCGTTGTTGTAGTCCCGGTCGTAGTGGACCGAGCCGATGAGCCGCATCCCCTTCCCGTCGAGCGAGCTGCGGCCGTAGGCGGAGAGCAGCAGGTCGAAGGTGGCGCCGAAACCGGCGTACGCGCGGTTGACGCTGGCGTCGCCGGTGGGGTCGTCGCCCTCGCCGCGGACCTTGCGTCCGGGCAGGAGCGTGTGGTGACGGCAGTCGTAGATGGTGCGGCGGGGCTTGCTGGGGACGGCGCCCGCGGTGGCCGGTGCCGGGGCGGTGGCCGCCAGCGAGGCCGCGTGGCGCAGGGTGCGGCGGGCGCCGTCCGCGTCGAGGGTCCGCCGGGCGGGATCGGCGACCGCGGGGTTGTCGGACTGCGCCAGCTGGTCGAGGAGGTGCGGCGGCACGATGGTGCAGAAGACGGGGTGGATACCGGAACCGTCGTGGGATCGAGAGATCATGCAAATGACTGTGGCACTCTGTCATCGCTCTGTCACTGGTTGCGACGGCAATTGACGAAATAGAGTGATGCATCACTGTTTACTCGTCATGTGTGCACGGTCCCGCATACTGATACGGACCGGCGTCCCGCGCACCTCTCGGTTACTCTCGTCGCATCATGCGTTTCGGGCTGCTTCTCCTTAGCTGCCGCGGCGAGGGCCTGTAGTCGTAGGCCGACCCCCTCCCCGCGGAGTCTGGTGCTGCAGCGACACAGTCGGCCGTCCCACCGCTGGACCCCGAGGAGCCCTACGCCATGACCACCGTGAACACTTCCGGTAATTCTGTCGGCCGTCCCACGCCGATCACCAACGCGACGCAGCTCCAGAAGACTTCCGGAATGCCGATCCACAAGTACGGCCAGTACGAAGCGGTCGAGATCCCCGACCGCACCTGGCCGGACAAGCGGATCACGGTGGCGCCCCGCTGGCTCTCCACGGACCTGCGCGACGGCAACCAAGCCCTGATCGACCCGATGTCCCCGGCCCGCAAGCGCGAGATGTTCGACCTGCTCGTGAAGATGGGCTACAAGGAGATCGAGGTCGGCTTCCCGGCCTCCGGCGAGACCGACTTCGCGTTCGTACGCTCCATCATCGAAGAGGGCGCGATCCCCGAGGACGTGACGATCTCCGTCCTGACCCAGTCCCGCGAGGAACTGATCGAGCGGACCGTCGAGTCGCTGCGCGGCGCGCACCGGGCCACCGTCCACCTGTACAACGCCACCGCCCCCACCTTCCGCCGCGTGGTCTTCCGCGGTTCGAAGGAGCAGGTCAAGCAGATCGCGGTGGACGGCACCCGGCTGGTCATGGAGTACGCCGAGAAGATCCTGGGCGGCGACACGATCTTCGGCTACCAGTACAGCCCCGAGATCTTCACCGACACCGAGCTGGACTTCGCCCTGGAGGTCTGCGAGGCCGTCTGCGACGTGTGGCAGCCGGAGGAGGGCCGCGAGATCATCCTCAACCTGCCCGCCACCGTGGAGCGTTCGACGCCGTCCACGCACGCGGACCGGTTCGAGTGGATGTCGCGCAACCTGTCCCGCCGTGAGTTCGTCTGCCTGTCGGTCCACCCGCACAACGACCGCGGCACCGCCGTCGCCGCCGCCGAGCTGGCGCTGATGGCCGGCGCCGACCGCGTCGAGGGCTGCCTGTTCGGCCAGGGCGAGCGCACCGGCAACGTCGACCTGGTCACCCTGGGCATGAACCTCTTCTCCCAGGGCGTCGACCCGCAGATCGACTTCTCGCAGATCGACGAGATCCGCCGCACCAGCGAGTACTGCAACCAGATGGAGGTCCACCCGCGCCACCCCTACGCGGGCGACCTCGTCTACACCTCCTTCTCCGGCTCCCACCAGGACGCCATCAAGAAGGGCTTCGACGCCATGGAGGCCGACGCGGCCGCCCAGGGTAAGACGGTCGACGACATCGAGTGGGCCGTCCCGTACCTGCCGATCGACCCGAAGGACGTCGGCCGCTCCTACGAGGCCGTGATCCGCGTCAACTCGCAGTCCGGCAAGGGCGGTATCGCGTACGTCCTGAAGAACGACCACAAGCTGGACCTGCCGCGCCGGATGCAGATCGAGTTCTCCCGGATCATCCAGGCCAAGACCGACGCCGAGGGCGGCGAGATCACTCCGGCGCAGATCTGGTCCGCCTTCGAGGACGAGTACCTGCCCAGCGCCGACGACGCCGCCGCCCGCTGGGGACGGGTCCAGATCCGTTCCGGCCAGACCACCACCGGGCAGGACGGCCGGGACACGCTGACCATCGAGGCCTCCGTGGACGGGGTCGACACCGTGCTGACCGGCACCGGCAACGGCCCGATCTCCGCCTTCTTCGAGGCGCTGGCCGGCATCGGCATCGACGCACGGCTGCTGGACTACACCGAGCACACCATGAGCGAGGGCGCCAGCTCGCAGGCCGCCTCGTACATCGAGTGCGCGATCGACGGCAAGGTCCTGTGGGGCATCGGCATCGACGCCAACACCACCCGGGCCTCGCTCAAGGCGGTCGTCTCGGCCGTCAACCGCGCGGGCCGCTGAACCAGGGCCGAACCGGGCGCAGGGCTCATCCGAACGCAGGACCCGGGTCCGGCGGACGCGGGTTGACGCGTTCGCCGGTGGACCGCCGGCCTGCGGGGGGGTGCACCCCGTACGCATGTCCGGTTGGTCCGACGACGCACGGTTCGCCGAACCCCGTCCGCCCGCTCCGGGTGGGCGGGGTTCGGCCATTTCCGGGTGTTGTGACAGAGGAGGTGATGACGCCGCCTCGCGCATGTGGCTAACATCACGTGCAACACACGGCAATGTTGCCGGAGCGTTACGGAGGTGTGCGACGTGCGGTCAGCCAAAGGACAACGCGCCCTGAGAAGGGGCCTGTACGGCATCCGCACCGCATGGGACGCCGTCGGCGACGGCGAGTTCTTCTGCCAGGACTGCGGAGGCGACCGCAACTACCGCCGCCTCACCGGCCGTCGCAGGCTCACCGTGCTCGGGGTGCCGCTGCTGCGGCGCGGCGACGCGGGACTCGTCGTCGAATGCGCCGACTGCGGTGCCCACTCCGGTACCGAGGCCCTGGAGCATCCCACCACCACCCGGTTCTCCTCGATGCTCCGCGAGGCCGTGCATACAGTCGCGCTCGCCGTCCTGGCCTCGGGCGGCACGCCCCGCACCGCCCTGGAGGCCGCCGCCTGCACCGTCCGCGAGGCCGGCCTCGCGGACTGCTCGGAGGACCAGCTCCTCACCGTCGTGGAGGTGCTCACCGCCGACATCGGCCACGACGACGGTGTCGGTGCCACCGCCGGGGCCTGTGGTGCGGCCCTCGCCATCGAGCTGCACGAGGTGCTCACCCCGCTCGCCCGCCACCTGGTCCCGGCCGGCCGCGAGTCGGTCCTGCTCCAGGGCGCCCGCATCGCACTGGCCGACGGCCCGTACGGCGCGGCGGAGCGCGAGGTGCTGACCACCGTGGGCCGCGCGCTGCGGCTCTGCCCCGAGGACACCGCCCGGCTGCTCACCGCGGCCGCCCGCATGCCGTCCTGAGCTCTCCCGAGCCCTCTGCGGGCGCCGCACGCGGTGGGACCGTCGCGCTCCCGGTCCCGCCGACCCGATCGCGGGCCGGTGGGCGACAATGGGTCCATGAGCTTGTTCCGGGACGACGGCGTCGTACTGCGTACGCAGAAACTGGGCGAGGCCGACCGGATCATCACCCTGCTGACCCGCGGCCACGGCCGGGTGCGCGCGGTCGCCCGGGGGGTGCGCCGCACCAAGTCGAAGTTCGGCGCCCGCCTCGAACCCTTCTCCCACGTGGACGTGCAGTTCTTCGCACGCGGCAGCGAGCTGATCGGCCGGGGGCTGCCGCTCTGCACGCAGAGCGAGACCATCGCCCCGTACGGCGGCCGGATCGTCACCGACTACGCCCGCTACACCGCCGGCACCGCCATGCTGGAGACCGCCGAGCGCTTCACCGACCACGAGGGCGAACCGGCCGTCCAGCAGTACCTGCTGCTCGTCGGCGGGCTGCGCACCCTCGCCCGGGGCGAACACGCCCCTCATCTCATCCTCGACGCGTTCCTGCTGCGCTCCCTCGCCGTCAACGGGTACGCCCCCAGCTTCGAGGACTGCGCGCGGTGCGGAATGCCCGGACCGAACCGTTTCTTCTCCATCGCGGCGGGCGGAGCCGTATGCGCCGACTGCCGGGTGCCCGGGAGCGTCGTACCCTCGGCGGAGGCCCTGACCCTGCTGAGCGCGCTGCTCAGCGGCGACTGGGCGACGGCGGACGCGTGCGAGGCGCGTCATGCCAGGGAGGGGAGCGGGCTGGTGTCCGCCTATCTGCACTGGCATCTGGAGCGCGGTCTGCGCTCGCTGCGGTACGTGGAACAGTGACCTCGCTGCGATTCGTGCAGAAGCGACACAGGGAGACGAGAGAAGCTCATGGCAGTACGCGGGATCCTCGGCGGCCGTAACCGGCGCACGTACAAGACCCCCGAGCCGCACCCGTCCGGTGCGACCCCCCCGAAGATCCCCGCCGAGCTGGTGCCCCAGCACGTGGCCGTCGTGATGGACGGGAACGGCCGCTGGGCCAAGGAACGCGGTCTCCCGCGCACCGAGGGCCACCGGGTCGGCGAGGGCGTCGTCATGGACGTCCTCAAGGGCTGCATCGAGATGGGCGTCAAGAACCTCTCGCTCTACGCGTTCTCCACGGAGAACTGGAAGCGGTCCCCGGAGGAGGTGAAGTTCCTCATGAACTTCAACCGGGACGTCATCCGCCGCCGGCGTGACGAGATGGACGAGCTCGGCATCCGCATCCGCTGGGTCGGCCGGATGCCCAAGCTGTGGAAGTCCGTCGTCCAGGAGCTCCAGGTCGCCCAGGAGCAGACCAAGGACAACGACAAAATGACGCTGTACTTCTGCGTCAACTACGGCGGCCGGGCCGAGATCGCCGACGCCGCGCGGCGCATCGCCGAGGACGTCGCGGCGGGGAAGCTCGACCCCTCGAAGGTCAACGAGAAGACGTTCGCGAAGTACATCTACTACCCGGACATGCCGGACGTGGACCTCTTCGTGCGCCCCAGCGGC
This sequence comes from Streptomyces sp. NPDC060198, assembly GCF_042728415.1. NCBI lineage: Bacteria > Bacillati > Actinomycetota > Actinomycetes > Kitasatosporales > Streptomycetaceae > Streptomyces > Streptomyces sp. NPDC060198. The sequence goes on from NZ_JBHWZJ010000384.1 coordinate 6,130, forward strand.
GAGCAGCGCACCTCCAACTACCTGATCTGGCAGAGCGCGTACGCCGAGATGGTCTTCCAGGACGTCCTGTGGCCCGACTTCGACCGCCGGGACCTGTGGCGCGCCTGCCTGGAGTACGCCCAGCGCGACCGCCGCTTCGGCGGCGCGCAGGAGGCCGCCCCGGCCGTGGAGCCCGCGCCCGGGGCGTGAGCCTGCCGCAGCAGCCGGACAGTGAACGGCGGAGGGGGAGAACCGGTCACCGGTTC
>NZ_JBHWZJ010000385.1:0-6363 GCF_042728415.1 Streptomyces sp. NPDC060198
GACTGGGACCACGAACTCGATGTCCGTACCGCTTGTCCGGCCCACCGCTCCACGCTCACCGCGGACGCCGGAACACGGCGGGGCGCGCTCGACGAGGCGGTCCCCGCGTCCCTGCTCACAGCGGCGTACGACGGCGAACCCGGCGTTCCCGCGCTGCTCCTCATCGGTGGCCGCGACCCGCTCGCGGACCGCGAGGCGCTCGCCCGTACGGCGAAAGACCTGGACCGTGCCCGCCTGTCGGTGGTCCGCGACGCGCACCACGACGTCCTGAACGACCTGCAGCACCGCTCGGTCGCCGCGGAGATCGTCACGTTCCTGGAGACCCTGCGCAACGAACTGGTGCCGGTCGTCGACGTCGAGTCGAGTGCCTGGTGAGCACCGTCGCGTCCGGCCGCGCTCGGCGCCACCGGCATTCCTGACCCGAAGCGACCCAAGAGAGAGGCCCGCCCGATGGCAACCATCCTGTCCGTCTCCGGAAGCCCGTCCGCCACGTCCCGCACCGCACGGCTGCTGCGCCATCTGGACGACCGGCTCAGGGAGCAGGGCCATGACGTGACACCGCTGGACGTACGCACGCTGCCCGCAGAGGCGCTGCTGGGCGCCGACTTCGGGCACCCGGCGGTCGTCGGCGCCACGGCCCTGTTCGAGAAGGCGGACGGCGTGGTGATCGGCACCCCCGTCTACAAAGCCGCCTACTCGGGGCTGCTGAAGACGCTGCTGGACCTGCTTCCGCAGTACGCCCTCGCCGGAAAGACCGTGCTCCCTCTCGCCACGGGCGGCAGTACGGCCCATGTGCTGGCCATCGACTACGCGTTGCGGCCGGTCCTGAGCTCGATGGGTGCGGCACACATCGTCCCGGGGTGGTTCACGGTGGACAAGGACATCACCGTCGGCGAGGACGGCACCCTCACCGTCGCGCCAGGTACGGCCGAAGCCCTGGCCCAGGTCACCGACGCGTTCTCCCGGGCGCTCGGCGGACGTACGACGAGGCTCGCGGCCACGGCCTGAGCGGCGACGGGGCATGCGGCCTTCGCTCCGGGACGCCGCTTCGTCCCGGGCCCGGCGATTCGGGCGGGCGGTTCGCGCGAACGGCCGAGGCCGGCTTCGGATTCCACCGAGTCCGGCACTCGACTGACGACTCCTTCGAGTCGGGACGACAGGATGTCAACCCGCCTCCCCTCGAACCCGGGTGGACGAAACACCGTCCAGGGAGGTCCGTGAGATCCAGGGAGACCGGAAACGTCCAGGTCCACACAGAGACTCCCCGTCGGTCCGTGCCGTTCGTGAGACCGCGCGAGACGGCCGTGGGACGGAGAGGCCCGGCTCGGTGGAGTTCACCGGCCGGGCTTCGCCGCGCCCCCGGTGGTCGCTTCCGCTCGTCCTCCTCGGGCCCTCCGCCCGATTCGCGCGGTGGAACACCGGAGACGAAGTGGTCCTGGCGAACGCAGGCGCGAAGGACTCGGTCCACCCCGGCGGGCCGGGCCGACACGCCTGCTCCGAAGCGGCTTCTCCATCGGCGTGGACACCAAGGTCACGACCGGGACGGAGCCCTGCGGGCCCGGCGATCGGCCGCGTCCGACGGGGGAGGCGAGGGCCCCGACCCGGGCCGACGTGTCAACGCCTGGTGGACCCAGGCATGATGGGGCCGTCGGCACCCCGCCAAGGGCGATCGGCGCCGTGAGTCTGCGAGAGATGGAGAGCGCGTGTCACGCCAGGTACTGACGGTCCGCCCCGACGGAACCGGCGGCTTCCGCACGATCGGTGAGGCGCTCGTGGGGGCGCGCAGCGGCGCGGTGATCAGCGTGGGCCCCGGGACGTACGAGGAGAGCCTCGTCGTCGGCATACGGGTGACCATCGTCGCCGAACAGTCGCGGGGGACGGTGGAGATACGCCCCCGGCGCGGCAGCGCGGTCAGTCTGCGCGCCGACGCCGTGATGCTCACCGATCTGGTGCTGCGCGGCGGGGACGAGGACGTGCCGGCCGTGGACGCGGTCCGCGGCCAGGTGGCCATGGACGGCTGCGAGGTCACCGGGTCCGCGTGGACGGCCGTCCTCGCCCGGGAAACCGGTTCGCTGGCGATGCGCGACTGCCGGATCAGCAACCGCGTGGGGGCCGGGGTGGTCGTCACCTCCGCCGTGGAGAGCTCCCTGGAGTCCTGCACCGTCGAGCATCTGGGCACGTCGGGTGTGGTGATCGGGGAACGCGGTCGGGTCTCGGTGCGCGGCTGCACCGTGCGCGACGCGCGGGCCAACGGGATCCTGGCCAACGGCGACGCCCAAGGATCCGTCGAGGACTGCGACATCTCCTCCACCGACCAGCCGGCCGTCGCGCTGGAGGGCCGCTGCACCACGCGGGTCCTGCGCACGGTCGTCCACGACGTCGCGATCGGCGTGCATCTGACCAGTGCCTCCCGCACCGTGCTGGAGGACATCAGGGTCACCGCGACCACCGGTCCGGCCTTCGTCGTCTCGCAGGGCAGCGACCCGTTGCTGCGCCGCTGCCGTACGGCCCGCACCGGGGGCAACGGCCTGCTGGTCACCGACCGGGGCCGCGGCACCTACGAGGACTGCTGGCTGGACTCCTCCCAGGCGCCCGCGCTGCGGGTGACCGGGTCCGGATCGCCGTCGCTGACCTCGCTGACCGTGCGGGACTGCGCGGCCACGTCCGGGCTGCTGCTGGAGGAGGAGTCCACCGCCGAACTCGACCGGGTGGAGGTGGTCGACGCCGCGGGCGCCGGTATCCGGATCGCGACCGGCGCCAACCCGATGATCCGCCGCGCCCGGATCAGTGGCGCGGGCGGCAACGGCGTGGAGGTCGCCAAGGACGGCCGAGGACGGCTGGAGGACAGCGAGATCGCCAGGACCGGCGCGGCGGGCGTCCACGTGGAGAGCGCGGGCAACCTCTACGTCGGGGGCACCACCGTGCTCGCACCGACCACCGCGGGCCTGTCCGTGGGTACCGACGGCACTCTCACGGCCCGCGACTGCGAGATCCGCGAGGCCGGAGCGGACGGCGTGCTCGTCGAGGCGGAGGGCGAACTGACCGGAACCAGGCTCCAGGTGGTCGGCGCGCCGGAGTGCGGCGTCGTGATCCGGCAGGGCGGGCGCGCCTCGCTCAACGGGTGCACCCTGGCCGGCAGCGGCAAGGACGGACTGCGGGTGGAGACCACCCTGCCGGTGTCCGTCGTCAACTGCACGGTCCGCGACAACGCGGGCAGCGGCCTGGTCCAGACCCAGCCCGGCGACCGGCTGGCCGTCGAGTCCCTCACCACCAGCGGCAACGGCCGCCGGGACGCCTGGGGTTACGGCGACGCCGAGGGCACCGACCCGGCCGGAACCGCGCCGGACGGCGTGGACGCGCCCGGGGAGAGCGGCCCGCTCGCCGAGCTGGAGGGGCTGATCGGCCTCGCCAACGTCAAGCAGCAGGTCCGCACTCTCGTCAATCTCACCCAGCTCGCCCAGCGCAGGGCCCAATTGGGCATGTCGGCACCGCCGATGGGCCGTCACCTGGTCTTCGCGGGCCCGCCCGGCACCGGCAAGACCACCGTCGCCCGCCTCTACGGCACCGTGCTGGCCCAGTTGGGCGCGCTGCGCTCCGGGCACCTGGTCGAGGTCTCGCGGGCCGATCTGGTCGCCCAGGTCATCGGAGGTACCGCCATCAAGACCACCGAGACCTTCAACAGAGCCTTGGGCGGGGTGCTGTTCATCGACGAGGCGTACACCCTGACCTCCCACAGCGGGGGTTCCGGGCCCGACTTCGGGCGGGAGGCCGTGGACACCCTGCTGAAGCTGATGGAGGACCACCGCGAGGACGTGGTGGTCGTTGCCGCGGGCTACTCCGGCGAGATGCAGTCCTTCCTCGGCAGCAACCCCGGTCTGGCGTCCCGCTTCTCGCGGACCGTGGAGTTCGAGAACTACGCGGTGCACGAGCTGGTGGCCATCGTGGAGACCATGTGCGCCCGGCACCAGTACGAGCTCGGCGAGGGCACCAGCGCGGCACTCGCCGTGTACTTCGAGCGCATCCCCAAGGACGCCACGTTCGGCAACGGCCGTGCCGCCCGCCAGGTGTTCGAGGAGATGGTCGACCGGCAGGCGGTACGACTGGCCGCACAGCCCGAGGTGGGCGAACGGGACCTGAGTCTGCTGGTCCCCGAGGACGTGGGGATACAGGTCCCGGCCGGACCGCACGGGGAGGCGGGCGAGCCGGACCGCGGTGACGCCCTGTCCCGGCTCGGCGACATGGTGGGGCTGGCGGCCGTCAAGCGCGATGTCACCGATCTGGTCAACCTGCTGTCGACCGCCCGGCGGCGGGAGGCGGCCGGGCTGCCGAGCCCCCGGGTCAGCCACCATCTGGTCTTCACCGGCCCGCCCGGCACCGGCAAGACCACCGTCGCCCGCCTCTACGGCGAACTGCTCGTCTCGCTCGGCGTGCTGCCCCAGGGCCAGCTCGTCGAAGTGGCGCGGGCCGACCTGGTGGGCCGGTTCGTCGGCCACACCGCACAGTTGACCCGCGAGGTCTTCGAACGGGCCCGCGGGGGAGTGCTGTTCATCGACGAGGCCTACACGCTCACGCCGGGAAGCGGCTCCTCCGGCTCGGACTTCGGCCAGGAGGCCGTGGACACCCTGCTGAAGCTGATGGAGGACCACCGTGACGAGGTGGTCGTCATCGTGGCCGGCTACACCCGGGAGATGGAGTCCTTCCTGGCGTCCAACCCAGGTCTGTCGTCCCGTTTCTCGCGGCGCGTGGAGTTCGCCGACTACACCTCCGACGAGCTGGTCACGATCGTCCGCATGCACGCGGACGGTTCGGGCTACGAGTGCGGACCCGGCGTCGGCGGGCTGCTGCGGGAGTACTTCGACTCCCTGCCCCGCGACCGCTTCTTCGGCAACGGACGGCTGGCCCGGCAGGTCCTGGAGTCCATGATGACCAGGCAGGCGGGCCGGGTCAGCGCCATGGCCGCACCGGGCCTCGACGACCTGCGGCTCCTGCTGCCCGGCGATGTGCCCGGGGTGCGGACGCCGACGCCGGAGGGGTGAGGGGGCGGCCTCCCGCGTCCGGCGGCTGCCCGTAGGATGCGGAACATGTCTCGGCGCCCTCCTCTGGCTCATCTCCCCCACTCGGCACGGATGTTGACCGCGTGCTTGTGCCTGGGAACCCTGCTGTCGCTGGTCGGCGGGGTCGAGGCGTCCGCCGCGGACGACACGCCGGTACGGCTGCCCGTGATGCCCGCGCGGCTGGACGCCGACGCGGTCTGCACCAGCGCCTCCGCCCAGCGGGCCACGACCGTGCCCTGGGAGCAGCGGAGTCTCCAGCTGACTCGCACCTGGCCGTTCTCGGACGGTTCCGGGGTGACGGTGGCGGTGGTCGACACCGGGGTGTCCACGACGGCGTCCGCCCTGTCCGGCCGGGTGACCGCGGTGGGTCCCGCGGGTCAGGACTGCGTGGGCCACGGGAGTTTCGTCGCGGGGCTGGTCGCCGCGGCCACCGTCGACGGGGTGCGGTTCGCGGGGGTCGCCCAGCGGGCGAGGATCCTCGCGGTGCGCGGCACGGACGAACGGGGTGCGGCCACCGCGCAGAGCGTCGCGTCGGGAATCGCCGCGGCGACGGCGGCGGGCGCCGACGTGATCACCGTCTCGCCGGCTCTGGTGCGGGGGTCGGACGGCCTGACGAAGGCCGTCGATGCGGCCCTCGCGAAGGATGTACTGGTGATCGCGGCGGCCGTGCCCGACCGTCCGGCGAAGTCCGCGGCGCAGGACGAGGAGCCGGCACCGCGGGACTACTGGCCCGCCTCGCAGCCCGGTGTGCTGTCGGTGCTGGACGTCGACGCGCAGGGGCAGCGTCCGGACGACGCCCTGCTGCCGGGCTCCGCCGACCTGGCGGCGCCCGGTGACGGAGTGGTCGGGATCGGCGCGCGCGGCACCGGGCACTACATCGGTTCGGGTGCCTCCTTCGCCGCCGCGTACGTGGCCGGGGCGGCGGCTCTGGTGCGCTCCTCCCACCCCGGTCTCACCGGTGCGGAGACCGCCGCCCGCCTCACCGCGAGCGCCTACCCCGACGTCGTCCCCCGGCTCGATCCGTTCGCGGCCGTGACGGAGGTGGCGCCGGGAAACGCTCCCGGCGCTGCGGCCACGGCGCCGGGAGCCGCCGTACGGCTGCCCGATGACGACGCGGCCCTGCCGGTCCGCCGGGCCACGCTGTTCGCGGCGGCGGGCGCGGCGCTGATCCTCCTGGTGGCCTGGGCCGCCCTGACGCTCCCCCGGGCCCGCACCCGCCGGTGGAGGCCTGCGGGCACCCCGGCCGTCGACGAGAGCGGCGGCGCCGGGAGCTGACGGACGGGGACGGCGGCAGCCACCCGTCCCTGTC
>NZ_JBHWZJ010000386.1:0-6351 GCF_042728415.1 Streptomyces sp. NPDC060198
CCCCCGAACCATGGGGGACGGGGCCGTCCGGCGTTTGTGGGCCGTCCGGCCGACGGGGCAGTCCGGCGGACGGAGCGGTTCACCGCCTAACCTCGTCCCATGAGCCGGCCGCCGACCTTCACCCCGCCCCCCTGTGCCCGCGCCCGCACGCTGCGCACCCCGCGCGGCGACTTCGCAGTGCTGGACGCCGCACCGCGTACGGACGCGCGCGGCACGGTCCTGATGCTCCCGGGCTACACCGGGAGCAAGGAGGACTTCGTCGCCCTCCTCGAACCACTCACCGCCGCCGGCTTCCGCGCTGTCGCGGTGGACGGCCGGGGGCAGTACGAAAGTCGGGGGACGGGCCGTCAGGAGGACTACGCACAGGAGGAGTTGGCGCGGGACGTGCACGCGCAGGCGAAGGCGCTCGACCGCGCCGACGGCACGTTGCCGCATCTGCTCGGCCATTCGCTGGGCGGCCAGGTCGCCCGCGCGGCCGTGCTCCAGGACTCTGCGCCCTTCCGCTCGTTGACGCTGATGTCGTCCGGCCCGGCCGAAGTCTCCTCCGGGCAGCGGGACAAGGTGAAGCTGCTCGGCGAAGCGCTGTCCGCGCTGACCATGGAACAGGTGTGGGAGGCGATGCGGGCACTGGACCCGCCGCAGGACGCGGACACCGGCGGCGGTGAGGATCTGCGCCGCCGATGGCTGCGCAACGATCCGGCGCAGCTGCTCGCCACCGGCCGCCAGCTGTCCGTGGAGCCGGACCGGGTGGACGAGCTGGCCGCCACCGGCCTGCCCGTCCACGTCCTTTCCGGGGAGCGCGACGACGTGTGGCCGGTCGGTCTGCTCACCGCGATGGCCCGTCGCCTCGGCGCTCGCCGCACCACGATCGCGGGCGCCGAGCACTCCCCCAACACCGGCCGCCCCGGGGAGACGGCAGCGGCGCTGGTGGCGTTCTGGTCCGGTCTCTGAGCCCCGTCCGGAGCCCACCGGAGCCCGCCCGAACCCTAGAACTGCGCCTGGAGGTGCTGCCAGAAGCCGTCGCGCAGCGCCCGGCGCAGCGGGGCGTGCCCGCGCAGGGAGTGCTGGAGCAGGCGTTCCGCCTCGACCAGGAGGTCCTGGTCCACGGAGCCCGGCAGGTACGGGTGGCCCGGCATCAGGTCGACCAGGGACTCCCGCCCCTTGGCCGCGAGCCAGGCGGCGGCGACCTGCGCCCCGACGAAGCGGACGTCCTCGCGAGAGGGCGCCGGCCCTTCGTCCTCGTACGTGGTGACCGGGCGGCGGGTGACGTACGGGCGGCAGAAGTCCAGGTCGAAGGTGCGCTGGCTGTCCACCTCCCAGAGCAGCGGTTCGGCCTGGTTGCGGCCCTCGCCGGCCTCGATGCCCCAGAGGTGCACCCGGGCGCCGTACCCTTGCGCGGCCTCCACGGCCGAGACGAGGTCCTCGTCGCCGCCGACGAGTGCGGCATCGCTGATGGCTCGGTGCCGGGCGAGCGATTCGAGGTCGGTGCGGATGAGGGAGTCGACGCCCTTCTGCTGGTTGTTGGCGTTGAGGTTGCCCAGGCGCACCTTGACGTCGGGCAGTTCGGCGATGGACTGCTGCTCGGTGGTGTGGATGCGGCGCCGGGCGCCGTCGTACCAGTAGACGCGCAGGAGCCGGCTGTCCGCGAAGATCGTGCGGGCCTGTTCGATGAACGCCTCGATGAGCCCTCCGGAGTCGAGGTCGAACGAACGGCGGTCCTCGGTGCCGGTGACGAGAAGTCCTGCGGCGGCGTAGACATAACCCGCGTCGACGAAGATCGCGTGGGTGGAGGGGGTCTTCGAGACCTCGGCGAGCACGCGATGGAGGAGCTGGTTCGTCAGGTCCAAGCGGTCGCGAATGTCGTCCGGGGTGGCGGGGTAATCGGCTTCGGTCATGGGCGACTCGACGTCCGTGGTGGCGTGAGTGCCTGCGGGTACTTAGACATCCAAAAAATTTCCTTAGCGTAGGGAATGTTTTCCGGGGGGTGCGCCGTTGTACCCCTCGTAGGGAGCGGGACCGTGAGGCCGCGCTTCCTTATCCTTGCGGACGGGAATCCCCGTCCGACCAGTAGTTCTCCAGCAGGAGGATCAGACGAAGGGAAGCCCCTTGCGCTTCGAGATCATGCGACTCGACGATGTCGACGGTACCGCCGTGGACAGCACCGTCGTAGACGCCGCCTCCGTCAACCGGATCGTGCAGCAGGCCGCGGCAATGGGCCAGCGCATCTACATTCGGCCGGCAGAAAGCTCGGCCTCGTAACACCTTCCGGCAGTACGCCTTGATGAGATGACGAGTCGCCCCCCGTACGGATCTCCGTACGGGGGGCGCAGTGCGTCCGGGGTCGGCGACCGCGGCCCCGGGCCGGTTCAGCCGTTCCGGATGACCTGGGTGACGCCGTTGATGATCTGCTGCACCGCGATGGCCGAGAGCATCATTCCGGCGAGCCGGGTCACCAGCACCACACCGCCGTCCTTGATGACCCGGATGATCAGCAGCGAGTAGCGCATGGTCAGCCAGAGCACCACGTGCATGACGACGATCGCCGCCCAGACCGAGATCTGGCTGCTCACGCTGTGCGCGTGCTGCACGGCCAGGATCACCGAGACGATCGCGCCGGGTCCGGCCAGCAGCGGCATGCCGAGGGGTACGAGCGCCACGTTGACGTCCTTCGTCTGCGTCGGCTCGTCCGTCTTGCCGGTCAGCAGGTCCAGCGCGATGAGCAGCAGGAGCAGACCCCCGGCGATCATCAGCGCGGGTACGGAGACGTGCAGGTAGTCCAGGATCTGCTGGCCGAGCACGCCGAAGACGGCGATCACCCCGAAGGCGACCGCGACCGCCTGGAGCGCCATCTTGCGCTGGGTCTTCGCGGGGCGGCCCGCGGTGAGGGCCAGGAAGATCGGCGTGATCCCGGGCGGGTCCATGATCACGAACAGGGTGAGGAAGAGCGAACCGAATACAGCGACGTCGAACACGGTGAGCCTTGCGGGAGAAGAGGAGAAGCAGGTCGGGGTGGGACCGCGCGCGGGCACCCCCGGCTCACCGGAGCGGGGCTACGGGAGGGGCCGGGGTACGGGGGCGGCGGGAGGGTGCGAAGGGCGCGCGGCACCGGCACAGGGCCGGGGTACTGCCCGGGCGGGCCGGGGATCCGGCTGCCGGGGCAAGGGTGGTGCGGCCCTCAGCGGCGGAGGGCTCCGCCGGCGCCCGGCACGGGGAAGGCCCCCGTGGAACGCCGGGTGATCTCGCCGTAGATCTCGGGGTCGGTGGTGTACTCGCCGAGCGCGACGGTCTTGCGGCTGCCGTGGTAGTCGCTGGAACCGGTGGTCAGCAGTCCCAGGTCCGCGGCGAGGCCGCGAAGCCGGGCACGGGTGGCCTCGTCGTGGTCCATGTGGTCGACCTCGATGCCGTCGAGACCGGCGGCGGCGAGCTGGGCGATGGCCGATTCGGGGACGACGGAGCCGCGCTTGACGGCCGCCGGGTGGGCGAAGACGGTGACCCCGCCCGCGGCCTTGACGAGGCGGACGGCGTCGAAGGGGTCGAGTTCGTGCTTGCCGGCGTGCGCCCGGCCACCGTCGGCGAGCCACTCGGGGGTGAACGCGTCGGAGACGGTGGGGACGACGCCCAGCTCGACGAGGGCCGCGGCGACGTGCGGGCGGCCCACGGAGCCGTCACCGGCGATCCTCGCCACCTGGTCCCAGGTCACCGGCACGCCGAGGGCCTGGAGCTTGGTCACCATGGCCTGGGCGCGCGGCACCCGGTCGTCCCGGACCAGCTCGCGCTCGCGGGCGAACTCGGGCTCCTCGGGGTCGAAGAGGTACGCCAGCATGTGCAGGCTCACCCCGTCGACGCGGCAGGAGAGTTCGGCGCCGGTGACGAGGGTGAGGCCCTCGGGGAGGGCCGCCAGTGCCTCGGCGTGGCCGCGCACGGTGTCGTGGTCGGTGAGGGCGACGACGTCGAGTCCGGCCGCCGCCGCGTTCCGGACCAGCTCGGCCGGGGTGTCCGTACCGTCGGACGCGGTGGAGTGCGTGTGCAGGTCGATACGCACGACGGTGACTCCTGTGCTCGCGGCGGACGGTGGGGACGCTCCAGGATAACCACCGCCCGGACCTCGCCCGGACGGCCGTACCGCAGCCGCCCGTGCTCCGGGGCCTCAGCGCGGGGCAGGGCCCTGCCGGGGCGGGGCCTCGGGGATGCCGAGCAGGCGCGGGGTGAGGGCGCCGCAGGGCACCAGGTCCACTTCGGCGCCCGCGTCGCGGAGGTCGGTGAGGACCAGTTCGTCGTACATGAGGAGCGCCGACTGCTGGGGCCAGACGATCGCCCAGAGCCAGAGCCCGCGCGCCTCGCCCGCGAAGACGGCCCGGTCCTCCGGGACGCCTTGCACCTGCCAGAGCGGGGTCGGGCGGCCGGCGGCGAGCACCTTGGCCACGGGGGGACCTTCGACGCGCATCCGGGGGCCGGGGTCGGGGCCTTCGATACCGGCGTAGCGGGCGCCGAGGCCGACGCCGAGTTCCTCGGCCACCAGCAGCAGCTCGCCCATCCCGCCGAGTGGGCCGGGGCCCGTGCAGGCCAGCGCGGTGGCCCGGCCGCCGCTGCGGTCGTCGCCGGCGTGCGCGACGCCCGTGAACAGCCAGCCCACCGGCAGCGGCCACGGCATCCACACCGGCACCTGCGCGCGGTGGACCACCACGGAGAGGGCCTCGACGCTGGGCGGGACCACCGGTTGCATCGGATGGACCGGACCGTGCGCGGGGCACTGCCAGGAGTCGGCGAAGAGACCGGGCGCCCTGACCCGGCCACCGCACTTCGGGCAACTGGGTTCGCCTCTCATAGCGCCCCACGGTCCCCCTCCCGGGTCGCCACGTCAAGGACGGTCACCCGTCCGCAGCGTGGCTCTCACCGGCAAACATAGATGTAGCTTGCATTTATTAGCCTGTCTAACTTATTCTGTGTATCGCACAGGCACCCGGCCCGGCCGTGCGGCCCCCGTCAGGACCGGCTTCCACGAGGAGAGTGGGACACCATGCAGGGAAAGGACCCGTTCGACGAAGGGGCCACCAGCCTCCTTCGTCAGCCCAAGGCGGTCTGGGCGACCGCCGGCGCCTCGGTCGTGGCGTTCATGGGGATCGGTCTGGTGGACCCGATCCTGCCGTCCATCGCCAAGGGGCTGGACGCGACGCCGAGTCAGGTGTCGCTGCTGTTCACCTCGTACTTCCTGATCACTGCCTTCGCGATGCTGGTCACCGGCTTCGTCTCCAGCCGCATCGGCGGGAAGAAGACCCTGCTGGCCGGACTGGCGCTGGTCGTGGTGTTCGCCGCGCTCGCCGGAACGTCCTCGTCGGTGGGTGAGCTGGTCGGCTTCCGGGCCGGCTGGGGACTCGGCAACGCGCTCTTCGTCTCCACCGCGCTCGCCGTGATCGTCGGCGCCGCCGCCGGTGGCAGCGCGGCGGCGATCCTGCTGTACGAGGCGGCGCTCGGCCTCGGCATGGCGTGCGGGCCGCTGGTCGGCGCGCTGCTCGGCAACGCCAGCTGGCGCTACCCCTTCTTCGGCACCGCCGCCCTGATGGCGATCGGTTTCGTCTGCATCGGCGCGTTCCTGCGGGAACAGCCGAAGCCGGCCCGCAAGACCTCGCTGCTCGACCCGGTCAAGGCGCTCGGCCACGGCGGACTGGCCTCGGTGGCGGGTTCCGCGTTCTTCTACAACTACGCGTTCTTCACCATCCTGGCCTTCACCCCGTTCGTGCTGGACATGACCCCGTACAAGTCAGGCGCGGTCTTCTTCGCCTGGGGCCTGCTGCTCGCCGTCTTCTCGGTCTTCGTCGCCCCGCGCCTCCAGGCCCGCTTCGGCTCGCTGAAGGTGCTCGGCACCTCGCTCGTCCTCTTCGCGGCCGACCTGCTGGTCCTCGGATACGGCGACCACACCACCGCGATCGTCTGCACGATCGTCTCCGGCGCCTTCATCGGCATGAACAACACCGTCTACACCGAGCTCGCCCTCGGCGTCTCCGACGCTCCCCGCCCGGTCGCGAGCGCCGGCTACAACTTCGTCCGCTGGTTCGCCGCTGCCGCCGCCCCCTACCTCGCCCCGAAGATCGAGGAGTGGAGCGACGCGCGCATCCCGTTCGTGGTCGCCGCCGTCGCGGCCGTGGCCGGCGCGCTGATCGTGTGGGTACGGCGCTCCGCGCTCACCCACGAGGCGGCGGAGGTCCAGCCCGCGCACGCCAGCGCGGACGGCGTCTCGGCCTTCGCCGACTGAGCACCGGGGACGTGCACGCCCCGGGTCCCGTGGGCCTGCGCGCCGAGTCCCGAGGACGCACACGAAGAGGGGCCCCGCCGATCCGGACCGTGTCCGGGACC
>NZ_JBHWZJ010000387.1:0-6348 GCF_042728415.1 Streptomyces sp. NPDC060198
GTCCCTCAGGCGGCCAGCGCCTCGGGCAGCGGAGCCGCGTGCACCACGGTGAGGCCGGACACCGCGCGGGTCAGCGCCACGTACAGCCGGCGCAGTCCGGTGCGCTCGTCGGGCTCGCCGTCGACCACGGCCGCGGGCTCGTCCAGCACCACGTAGTCGTACTCCAGGCCCTTCGCCAGCGAGGCGGGGACCAGTGTCAGCCGGGACGCGGCGCTCGTCTCCTCGCCCGGCGACAGCACGGCGTGGCCGGCCGTCGCCAGCGCCTCGGCCAGCGCGGGGACCCGGGCGTCGGCGGCGATCAGCCCGATCGAACCCTCCTGCTCCAGCGCCTCCTCGCAGGCGGCGACCGCCGCCGCGACCAGTGCCCCGGCGTCGCCCACCGGACGTACCGCCAGCGAACCGGGCGACTCACGCACCGACTCGACCGGGGCGAGGCCGGGGGCGATCGAGGGCAGCAGCCGCGAGGCGTACGCGATCACCTCGCGCGGCACACGGAAGCCCGCCGTCAGCTCCTCCACGTGCGCGTCCCGCTTGCCCAGGTGACCGAGCGCGTCCGCCCAGCTCCGCGTCGACCAGGGCGTGGTGCCCTGCGCGAGGTCGCCCAGCACGGTCGCCGAACCCGTCGAACAGCGGCGGCCCACCGCCCGGTACTGCATCGGGGAGAGGTCCTGCGCCTCGTCGAGCACCACATGGCCGAGCGAGTGCGTACGCTCCACCAGATCGCGGGCCTCGTCGATGAGCACCGCGTCCGCCGTCGACCACTTCGCCGACTTCACGCTGCGGGCCGGCTTCGTCCGGAGCACCGCCTTCTGCTCGTCGTCGGTGAGCAGCCCTTCCGCGTGCGCGGCCAGGAACTCCGGGTCGGAGAGCAGCCGCAGCACCAGCTTCGCCGGATCGACGGCGGGCCAGACCGCCTTGACCGCCGCCTTCACGGCGGGCGTACGGGCCACCGCGTTCTGCACCCGGTCGTCCGGCGCCTCCCCGGCCTCCTCCATCCGGACCAGCACCCGGTGCGCGATCCGCTGCGGCAGCGCCTCGTGCGCGGCGCCGTACCGCATGTCGCGGGCGAGCAGCTCGTCGACCAGCTCCTCCACCTCGTACGCCGGGACCCGCCAGCGGCGCGAACCGCGTACCACCACGACCTCCTCGGTGGGCGGGGTGACGTGCGAGCGGATCGCCCGCCGCAGCACCTCGGCCATCCGCGCGTCGCCCTTCACGAGGGCGGCGGACGCCTCGTCCGTGCCGCGCACCTCGACGTCCTTGGTGACCAGGTCCTCCACGGTCGCCTGCTGCACCTCCATCTCGCCGAGGGCGGGCAGCACCTGCTCGATGTAGTGGAGGAACGACCGGTTCGGCCCGATGACGAGTGTGCCCGTGCGCGCCAGCCGGTCCCGGTGCGCGTACAGCAGGTACGCGACACGGTGCAGGCCCACCGCAGTCTTTCCGGTGCCGGGGCCACCCTGTACGCAGATCGTGCCGCCCAGCTCGCTACGGACGATCTCGTCCTGCTCCGGCTGGATCGTCGCGACGATGTCCCGCATCGGACCGACGCGCGGCCGTTCGATCTCCGCCTGGAGCAGCTTGCTGGTGGTGCCGGACCCGGCGCCCGCCGCCTCGGCGGGCGTGGTCAGGTCCTCGTCCTCGTACGCGGTCAGTTCGCCGCCGGTGTAGCCGAAGCGGCGGCGCAGCCCCACGTCCTGCGGGTCCAGGCGGGACGCCTGGTAGAACGCCTGCGAGACCGGCGCACGCCAGTCGATGACCATCGGGTCGCCGTGGGCGTCGTGGACGTGACGCCGGCCGATGTAGAACCGCTCACCCTCCGCGCCCTCGGCGAGTTCGCCGCCGACGGGGTGCTCGAAGTCGAGCCGGCCGAAGAAGAGCGGGGTGTGCGAGAGGTCGGCGAGCGCCTTGATGCGCTCGTCGATCTGCGCCTGGAGCACGGCGGCGTTCACCCAGTTGGCGGTGACGTCGCGGATGTCGAGGGCCTGGACGTCCTCGCGCATGACGCGCAGGGCCGTCCGGGACGCGGCGAGGTGTCCCCGCTCGCGGGCCAGCGGATCGGTGATCCGATCGGCGGGGGGATCGGTGGGGGTGCCACTTTCTGCGGTGTGCGGCGCGGACACGGTAGGGCCTCCGGCAGTTCGACGCAGGGCGACGGCCGCACGGCGCTGAGGGGCGCACGGCCGGGTCCCGGTGGGCGGATCACGAGGGATACGCGCGGTGGCGCGCGTACCGGCCGCGCACGCGGTGGCGCGCACGGCAGTCGGCCGGTTTCCGTCCGGTCGGCGGCACTCCCCCGGCTGCCGGCGGGCGAGACCGGTACCACGGTGCGGGAGGGCGGGGCAGACCGGCGATTGTATCCACGCTCCGGGGCCCGGACGAACCGGATGGTTCCCGGGGCCGCAAGGCCGGCCGCACGGAGACGCTGCTCCGGGCCGGGGCCGCCCTGCTGCCGTCCTGGCCCGTACGCGGGTGGCAGGAGCACCCTGGAAGGCATGAGCACCGCGATCCTGAACCCCCGCAGGACCGGCCCCGCGCACGGCGCGACCGCGGCCACCGGTCACCTCCGCCCCCACCCCTTCGGCGACGTGCTGCGCGCCGTCCGCGTGTACGTCACCACCGCTTTCGACGTCGCGGTCCGGGGGGAGTACGCCGTCGGCTCCGGCATCCGCCGCGCACGGTGAGTACGCCCGGTGCCCGGTGGGTGCGCGTGTGGCTGCGCACGGTGAGTACGAGTCCGGGCGCGGGATGAGTACGGGCCCGGAGTTATCGGCTCCGGTTCTGCGGTGGGCTGGGCGTATGCCCTACCGCCGCAGCCGTCCTCGTGCCGCCGCCCGTAACGCCGCCACGCTCCGGTCCGGCCGGATCGCCCGCACCCCGCGCCGCGTCCCCGGTGGCCGCCGGCTCGGGGCGGCCCCGACCGGCTCCGGTCCCGCACCGCGCTGGACCGTGCCCGCCGTCGCCACCGCCCTGCTCCCGCACCTGGTGCCCGTGGTGACGGGCCTGCTCTGGATCGCCCTGCTCGCCGGTGCCGCCTGCGGTCCGGTCTGCGAGCCCGCCGTGCGCGGACCGCTGAACGTAGTGACCCTCGGCTACTCCCTCAGCCTCACCGTGACCCCGGCCGCGCTCGTACTCTGCTGGCTGCTGGCGATCCGCCGCTCGTGGTCCGCGGCCCGCTGGATCGCCGCCGGGCTCGCGTACGTACCACCGGCGATGATCACCCTGGGCGTCATGCTGCTGTTCGTGCCGCGGCCCTGACCGCGACACGAGCGGCTTCCTGCGGGACCGGTCCCGGCCCGCCCTTCGGTGGCTCATCCTCCGAACACGTTGGAGGCCAGTACGGCGACGGCGATCAGCATCATGAGAGTCGCGGTGAATGCCTTACCGCCCTTCGTCATCGCCGTCAGAAGGCTTTCCCCCGCCTGGATCGAGAGCAGGACGGTCGCTCCGCCGATGAGTACGGCGATGAACAGAGCGACTGCCGTTCCGAGAAGTATCAGGGCGAAGTCGGTCTGACTGAAGTTCATGGGACTGCCTTCCGCGTGGGTGGTCTTGCGCCTGAGGCCAAGTTCCCGTACGGCTGGTACAGCGTTGTTCACTCTGTACGTTGTCGTACCGGACGGCTCGGGACGGGGGGACCCTTGGCTGACGATCACGGGGGCGACGAGGCCGCGTTCGAGGCGTTGGCCGCACTCAAAGCGCGGTTACGGGAAGCGAAGGAGTCCCAAGGGAAGACCGAAACGTGGATCGCCGACGCTACTGCCCTGTCGCGCGGTGCTGTTCGTGGCTGTCTCGGCGGAACGTCGCTTCCGCGCCGGGACACGGTGAAGCGGGTCGCCCGTTGCCTGAACGTTCCGCAGGAGCCACTGATCGCCCTGCTGAGGCGGGCCCGCGACGCGAGGAGTGCGCGGAAGGGCCCCTCCCCGTCGTGGTGGACCGTGGGCTGGGGCCGGGAGGCCCTCTTCAACGGGACGCAAGCCCACGTGCGGGCCGGCAGTGGCGCCACGGCGTACTTCGTGTCCCAAGGCGTGGCGCCGCGCAGGCTGTTCACCTCACAGGAGGCGAGAGAGCGGCCGAGCTCGCTCATCCGGGCGGAGCACCAGCAGATCGCGTTCGTCGGTCGGGAACCCGTTCTCGCATCGTTGCGTGCGTGGCGTGACCCCAGTGCGGGGAACGATGCCCTCGCGGTCCGGCTCCTCCACGGACCTGGCGGCCAGGGGAAGTCGCGACTGGTCATCGAGTTCGGGGCAGAGAGCCGGCAAGCGGGCTGGACGGTCATTCAGGTGCGGCACGGAAGTGATCGCGCATTCGGTTCATCCACGGGGGAGGCACCGACGTCCCGCCGTCCTGCTGGGAGTTCTCGGCCGCGGGGGTACCTGGTGATCGTCGACTACGCCGAGCGATGGCCGCAGGCAGACCTCATCGACTTCCTGAGCGACTGTCGGCAGCAGGCGGTCCAGCCCATCCGCGTGCTCCTTGTCGCACGCTCGGCGGGAGGATGGTGGAGCACTCCGACGCGACATCTCACGGATTGGGGGCATGCGTTCGACGACGTACCGCTCCTGCCTCTCGATCACGACGAGGGCGTCGACCGGAGCGCTCTCTACGCCCAAGCGTGCCGGTACTTCGCGTCGATCATCGGGGTGACGGTGCCCGACGGCTCGCGCGACCTGAGTGGCGACGGATTCTCCACGGTGCTCTCGTTGCACATGGCAGCACTGGTGGATGTCGAAGCCAAACGGCGGGGCGAGGTGCTGACCGGGAGACAGGGCGAGATATCGAGCTATCTGATGAAGCGCGAACGGGACTACTGGGAGAGCCTGTTGAAATCCCATCAGGTCTCGATAGGGCCCGATGTCTTCGCGCAGACCGTGTATACGGCCATCTTGACGGGGGCCCTGCCCCGGATCGACGCTCTCGCGGCACTCGCCCGCACGGGCATCGACAGCAACGAACCGACGGCAAAGGTGCTGAAGGACCACGCGGTCGCCTACCCGGTGCAGCAGTTCGGCACCGCTCTGGAACCGCTGCACCCCGACTTGCTCGGTGAGGACTTCCTGGCCCTGCTCCTCCCCGCCGAACCGGTCATGTCCTCGCTGGCCGACCCCTGGAGCGTCGACGCACCTCGCAGGCTGGTCACCGGCCGAACGGCGAGCGGAGACCGCCCGGCCGGTGCTCCGTGGGTCAAGCCGAGCCTGATCACCCTGATCGAGACCGCGCGCCGCTGGGAGCACGTCACCCGGCAGCAACTGGTACCCCTGCTCGCCGACCGTCCGGAGGTCTTCTCGCGGGCCGGCTCAGCCGCGATCTCCCGTCTGGCGGACAATCAGTGGATACCCGAGTCCGTGCTGGACGCGTTCGAGGCCCGTCTGCCCTTCCGGAACGTGGAACTCGACGCGGGCGCCGCGGTGCTCTCCGGGCGCCTCGAAACGTACCGGCTGGAGCGTGCCGGGGACGATTCCTCCGCCCGTGCCGAGGTGTACCGCAATCTCGCGCACCGTCTGTACGCGGTCGGAGATCATGCGGGGGCTGCCGTGCGTATGCAGAGATCCCTCAAGATCCGCGTCCAGCTCGCGGGTGACGGGGACGACGAACTTGCCGAGCTCGCGTTCGACCTTGACGCGGCCGGAATCATGTTCCACATGAACGGCAACAGGGAGTATGCGCTCACGGCCTCGCGCGGAGCAGTCAATATCTTCACCGACCTCGTGGGCCGTCTGAAATCGAAGGACCTGAAGCTCGCCCACGAATACCGGAGTCGTCTCACCTATGCTCTGGCCAATTTTTCGGCACGAAGCCTCCCCGCCGAAGTGCGCCGTGACACGGCGCGCGAAGGGGTCCGCCAGAGTCGCCTGGCAATCGGTGACGGTGACCCCACTCAGGATCACATCGAGCTTTCCGGCTGCCTCCAGAACCTCGGCAACGCACTGAGCGAACTCGATCAGTGGGAGGAAGCGCTGACGTGTCTGCAAGAAGCGGTGGCCATCCGGAGGGTGCAGGCGGTGCGGAATTTTGGTTTCTACGCCCCTTTGCTGAACACGGCGCTCAGCGCTCTATGGACGCATCAGGCGAAAAAAGGGCCGCTCGTGCAGGTGATATCCACGGCCGAGGAGAAGGTTCGCCTCCTACGAGAACTGGCCCAATTCAATGAGGCTCTCTTCGGTGGGCAACGGGAAGGGGCGGAGAGAAAGCTGCGCGACCTGAAGCGGGCCGAAGCGCAGGAAGCGAGTGAGAAGCGCTGAAGGCGACGGGCCCGCATGATTCCGTCGATGGCGTCGCGGCGAGCTGTGCGGACTTCACGGCCTTCGACGAAGAAGGCCCTGCCGCTTCCCCGTGGGGGGAAGCGGC
>NZ_JBHWZJ010000388.1:0-6337 GCF_042728415.1 Streptomyces sp. NPDC060198
GACACGCCCCTCCTCACCGTGCCAGGGCCTCGGAGCCCGGACCCTGACGGGTCGTCACGCTCCGCGCAGCACCGCGCCGTTGCGCTCGGCGGCGAGAGCCACCGCGGCGTCACGGGCGGCCGACGCCTCGTCGACCGTCAGTGTGCGGTCCGGGGCGCGGAAGCGCAGCGCGTACGCGAGCGACTTGCGGCCCTCACCGATCTGGTCGCCGGTGAACACGTCGAACAGCCGGAGCGATTCGAGGAGTTCGCCCGCGCCCTCGCGGAGCGTCGCCTCGACCTCGGCTGCCGGGACGTCGGTGGGGACGATGAGCGCGATGTCCTGGGTCGCCACCGGGAAGGTGGAGATCCGGGGGGCGCGGAGCGCGCCTTCGGCGGCCCGTTCCAGGACGTCGATCTCGATCTCCATGGCGCTGGTGCGCTCGGGGAGGTGCAGCTCCTTGACGACGCGCGGGTGGAGTTCGCCCGCGTGTCCGAGGAGGGTCTCCTCGCCGTTCACCGTGACGTACAGCGCGGCGCAGCGGCCGGGGTGCCACGGGGCGTGGCGGTCCGCGCGGACCGTCACCTCGACGCCCGCCTCGCGGGCGAGGGTGCGTGCCGCCTCGACGGAGTCCGCCCAGGTGGCCGGGCGGCCCTTGCCCCACCAGCCGGCCTGCTCGCGGGCGCCCGCGAGAACGACGGCGGCGTGGCGCGGCTGACGCGGCAGGGAGGTGTTGAGCGTGGCGATCTCCTCTTCCGAGGGACGCCGGTCCACCGGGAGCCGGACGGCCTGCGTCTCGTGACCGGTCGGCCGGAAGACCAGCCCGGTCTCGAAGAGCGCCAGGTCGTGGGAGCCCCGGCCGTCGTTGCGCCGCAGCGCGCCGAGGAGGCCCGGCAGCAGTGTGGTGCGCAGCGCCGGCTCCTCGTCGGAGAGCGGGTTGGCGAGGAGGACCGTGCGGCGCCGGGCGTCGTCGGTGTCGAGGCCGAGCTGGTCGAGGACGGCGTTCCCGATGAACGGGTAGTTCAGCGCCTCGACGTAGCCGGCGCCGGCGAGGGCGCGGCCGACGCGGCGGTTCAGCCGCTGGCGGTCGGTGAGGCCACGCCCGGAGGGCGGGGTCGGCAGGGTGGACGGGAGGTTCTCGTAACCCTCCAGCCGGATGACCTCTTCGGCGAGGTCGTTCGGCTCACTCAGGTCGGGGCGCCAGGACGGCACGGTGACCAGGAGTTCGTCCTGCCCGTAGACGTCGCAGCCGACCTCCTGGAGGCGGCGGACGACGATCTCGCGGCCGTAGTCGACCCCGGCCACACGGCTGGGGTGGTTCGCGGGCATCGCGATGGTGCGGGGCGCGGAGGGGGCGGTGATCTCGGTGACGCCCGCCTCGGCGGTGCCACCGGCGAGCAGCACCAGCAGGTCGACCGTGCGCTGCGCGGCAGCGGCGGCGGCCTGCGGGTCCACGCCGCGCTCGAAGCGCCTGGACGCCTCGGAGGACAGCTTGTGCCGGCGCGAGGTACGGGCGATCGAGAGCGCGTCGAAGTTCGCGGCCTCGATGACGACCTCGGTGGTGGCGGCTGACTCGGTGCCGTTGTCCGCGATCTCCGTGTGGGCGCCGCCCATGACGCCGGCCAGGCCGATGGGGCCCCGGTCGTCGGTGATGACGAGGTCCTCGGCGTCCAGGACGCGCACGACACCGTCGAGGGTGGTGAGCTTCTCGCCCTGCTGGGCGCGGCGGACGCCGATGGGACCTTCGACGCGGGTGCGGTCGTAGGCGTGCAGCGGCTGGCCGAGCTCCAGCATCACGTAGTTGGTGATGTCGACGGCGAGCGAGACCGCGCGCATGCCGGCCTTCTGCAGCCGGCGCGTCATCCAGATCGGCGAGCGGGCCTCGGGGTCGAGGCCGGTGACGGTGCGCGCGGTGAAGCGCGGGCAGCCGAAGGGGTCGGTGATCCGGACCGGGTAGCCGTACGCGTTCGGCGCGGGTACGTCGATCAGCGCCGGGTCGCGCAGCGGCAGGCCGTACGCGATGGCGGTCTCGCGGGCGATGCCGCGCATCGACAGGGCGTAGCCGCGGTCCGGGGTGACGGCGATGTCGAGGACCTCGTCGACGAGCTGGAGCAGCTCGATCGCGTCGGTGCCCACCTCGGTCTCCGGCGACAGCACGATGATGCCGTGGGTGCCGTCGTCGCCCATGCCGAGCTCGTCGGTGGAGCAGATCATGCCGTGCGAGGTCTTGCCGTACGTCTTGCGGGCGGCGATGGCGAAGTCGCCGGGCAGGACTGCGCCGGGGAGGACCACGACGACCTTGTCGCCGACCGCGAAGTTGCGGGCGCCGCAGACGATCTCCTGCGGTTCGCCGGTGCCGTTAGCGGCGGCGACGTCGACGGTGCAGAAGCGGATGGGCTTCTTGAAGCCCTCCAGCTCCTCGATGGTCAGTACCTGTCCGACGACCAGCGGGCCGGTGAGGCCGGCGCCGGTCTGCTCGACGGCCTCGACCTCGAAGCCGGCGTCGACGAGCTTGGCCTGCACGTCACGGCCGGTCTCGGAAGCCGGCAGGTCGACGTATTCCCGCAGCCAGGAAAGCGGGACGCGCATCAGATCTCCATCCCGAACGGTCGGGTGAACCGGATGTCACCCTCGACCAGGTCTCGCATGTCTTCGACGTTGTGGCGGAACATCAGCATCCGTTCG
The DNA here is from genome assembly GCF_042728415.1 of Streptomyces sp. NPDC060198. Lineage (NCBI taxonomy): Bacteria > Bacillati > Actinomycetota > Actinomycetes > Kitasatosporales > Streptomycetaceae > Streptomyces > Streptomyces sp. NPDC060198. The sequence continues at coordinate 2,665 of NZ_JBHWZJ010000388.1, forward strand.
ATGCCGAACCCGAAGGCGAATCCGCTGTACTTCTCGGGGTCCACACCGCAGGCGACGAGCACCTTCGGGTTGACCATGCCGCAGCCGCCCAGCTCGATCCAGCCCTCGCTGCCGCAGGTGCGGCAGGGGCGGTCGGGGTTGCCGACGGATTCGCCGCGGCAGACGAAACAGACCATGTCCATCTCGGCGGACGGCTCGGTGAACGGGAAGTAGTTCGGCCGCAGCCGGGTCTTCATGTCCGCGCCGAAGAGCGCCTGCACCATGTGGTCCAGGGTGCCCTTGAGGTCGGCCATGGTGAGGCCCTCGTCGATCGCGAGCAGCTCGATCTGGTGGAAGACCGGGGTGTGCGTCGCGTCGAGCTCGTCGGTGCGGTAGACCCGGCCGGGGCAGACCACGTAGACGGGGGGCTTGCGGCTGAGCAGCGAGCGCGCCTGGACGGGCGAGGTGTGGGTACGCAGCACCACGCCGGACTCGTCGCCCTCGGTGGGACGGCCGTCGGCCGTCGTGCCGCGGACGAAGAAGGTGTCCTGCATCTGGCGCGCCGGGTGGTCGGGCACGAAGTTGAGGGCGTCGAAGTTGAACCACTCCGCCTCGACCTCGGGGCCCTCCGCGATCTCGTAGCCCATGGCCACGAAGACGTCCGCGACGCGCTCCATGAGGGTCGTCAGCGGGTGGCGGGCGCCGGCCGGGGTGCGGTCGTAGGGCAGCGTGACGTCCACGGCCTCCTCGACGAGCACCCGGGCGTCGCGCTCGGCCTCCAGCTCGGCCTGGCGCGCGGCCAGGGCCTTGGAGACGGCGCCGCGGGCCTGGCCCACGCGCTTGCCCGCCTCGGCCTTGGCCTGCGGCGGCAGGGCTCCGATCTCGCGGTTGGCGAGCGACAGCGGCGAGGTACCCCCGGTGTGCGCGGTCTTCGCCTGGGCGAGCGCGTCGAGGTCGCCCGCGGCGGCGAAGGCGGCGAACGCCTCGTCCCGCATGCGCTCGATCTCTTCCGGTTTCAGTGCCTCGACCTCGACTGGGTCGTACGACTTGTTCGGTGCCGACATCTCTTCCCGTGCTTCCGATTGGCTGATACTGCCCGTATCGGGGGACACCCCGAGACCCCCGTGGCCCTGCTCGACGGCAGGAGGACGCAAAGGTGCCAAAGGTCGAGTCTAAAGGCCGTGGGGGTGGTACGAAGCCCGTGGGCTGCTCGGAGGCCCTCCACCGCGCGGTGCGAGGGCGCCCGATCCCTCCGCGCGATCCTGATCAGCGCAGGTACGCGGGGGTGCTCACGGGCAGGATAAATCGAAACTCCGCGCCCCCGCCGGGCGCCCGGTCGACGGTGATGGTCCCGCCGTGGGCGGCGACGATGCCCTTGACGATGTAGAGGCCCAGACCGGTGCCGCCGCGCTTGCTGCCGCGCCAGAAACGGGTGAAGACGCGGGCCATCGACTCCTCGGGGATGCCGGGCCCTTCGTCGCTCACGGTGACCGCCGTTCCTGTCTCGTCGTTGTCCGCCGGGGCGGGTGCGATGTCGATCGTGACAGTTCCCTCGCCGTGGCGCACGGCATTTTCCAGCAGGTTGCCCAGCACCTGGTCGACCTTGTCGGGGTCGGCCCAGAGATCGGGCAGCGGGTGGCCCGCGCGGACGAGGAAGCGGTCGGGCGACTGGCCGCTGGCGACGAGGGCCTGGACGTGGCGGGCGACGGCGGCGGAGATGTCGACCGGCTGGCGGCGCAGCTCCAGCCTGCCGGAGTCGATCCGGGAGATGTCGAGCAGTTCGGCGATGAGCCGGGTGATGCGGCCGGCGTCGGCGTCGACCGTCTCCAGCATGAGCCGCTTCTGGTCGTCGGAGAAACGTTCCCACTTGGCGAGCAGCGTGGCGGTGAAGCCCTTGACCGAGGTCAGCGGGGAGCGCAGTTCGTGGGCGACGGTGGCGATGAGGTCGGAGTGGCTGCGCTCGGTACGGCGGCGGGCCTCGGTCGAGCGCAGTTGGACGACCACCCGGAGGACGGGCCCGGTGGGGTACTCGCGGACGTACCGGGCGGAGACGAGGACCTCGCGCCCGCCGGGGAGCAGCAGGTTGCGCTCGGGCTGGCCGACGCGGGTGGAGAGGCCGCCGTACGGGTCGGTCAGGGTCCACCAGCGGCGGCCCTTGAGGTCTTCGAGGGGCAGCGCGTGTTCCAGGTGGCTGCCGAGGGCGACTTCCCGCGCGACGGAGGTGATCCGGACCGCGGCGGCGTTGAAGCAGACGATGCGCCCGGTGCGGTCGGCGACGACCAGGCCGTCCGGCAGGTCGTCCGGCTCGACGCCGAGGAGGACGTCCGAAGGGGCGAGAGCGCCCGCTCCGTACTCGTCCGCTCCGTACTCGTCCGCTCCGGGGCGGACGACGGTGGTCCCCGTCCGACGCGGCCCGCTCATGCCGACAGCCATTTTCCCGTACCCCACCTCTCGAACCGGTGCAGTGGGCCCCGAGTCCGTCACCCTACTAGGCGCCGGCGAGCCCGCGACACCCTGCGGGGGCGCGCGGAACGGCGCATCGGGGGACACGGTCCCGGGCGCGGCCGGGACCTGCCGAAACCGTTCCGCTCGGGGGCGCGCGGTGGGGCACGACCGCGCCCCGGAGGGCGCGGGAACGGCTGCGCACGCCGGGTCGCACGCGGGCTTACGGCCGTCCCGTCCGTGCCGCCGCACCCGCGCGCCCCCGGCCTCACGGGCCGGTGCACCCGGGTCGTGCGGGGTCAGGAGGCCGTACGGGGGCGCTGCGCGCGGGCGGAGGCGTAGAGGCAGACGGCGGCGGCCGTGGCGAGGTTGAGGCTCTCCGCCTTGCCGTGGATGGGCACCCGGACCACCGCGTCGGCGAGGGCGCGGGTCTCCTCGGGAAGGCCCCAGGCCTCGTTGCCGAAGACCCAGGCGGTGGGGCCGCCCATGGTGCCGGCGTCGAGTTCGTCGTCGAGGTCGGCGGTGCCGGCCCCGTCCGCGGCCAGTACCCGCGCTCCCGCGTCCCGCAGCCCCTGCACGGCCCGCTCCACCGGTACGCCGATCGCGACCGGCAGGTGGAAGTGCGAGCCGACCGACGCGCGCACCGACTTCGGGTTGTACAGGTCCACCGAGGCGTCGGTGAGGACCACGGCGTCCGCGCCCGCCGCGTCGGCGCAACGCAGTACCGTACCGGCGTTGCCGGGGTCGCGTACGTTCGCCAGTACGGCCACCAGGCGGGGCTTCGCGGCGAGGATCTCCTCGAACGGCGAGTCCAGGAAGCGGCAGACGCCGATGAGCCCCTGGGGGGTGACGGTCTGGGAGACGTCGGCGAGCACGTCCGCGTCGGCGAGGTGCACCCGGGCTCCGGCCGCGTGGGCGGCGTCGATGATCTCCGTGTACCGCTCGGCGGCCTCGACGGTGGCGAACAGCTCGATCAGGGTCGGTTCGCCGTCGGCGCCCCGGTGCACGGCGGCCTCGCGCACGGCCTGCGGCCCCTCGGCGATGAACCGGCGCTCCTTGACACGGAAGTTCCGCTTGGCCAGCCTCCGGGCCGCGGCGACGCGGGGCGAACGCGGGGAGATCAGTTCGGGGGTGCCCATGGTCGGCGGCGGCCTCTCTGCGTGCGGCGGGACTCGGGGTGTCCGGCGGGACCTCGGGGGGCCGGCGGATCGGTGCCACGCGCCGCGGGAGGGCGTGTGACGCACCGGACCCG
>NZ_JBHWZJ010000389.1:0-6317 GCF_042728415.1 Streptomyces sp. NPDC060198
CGGCGGACCGTTCCCGTCCGCCGCGCCGGTCAGGGCTTCTCGTGCGTCGCGAGGCGGGCGAGGCTGCGGTCGTGCAGGCGGCTGAGGAGCAGCAGGGAGCAGACGGCGCCGATCAGCGCGCAGAACATGTCCCACTGGGTGTCCCACACGTCGCCCTGGGTAGCGAGGAACGAGTCGGCGGCCTCCCCTCCGGTCACGGCGGCCAGCCACTCCAGCATCTCGAAGACGGCGCTGAAGGCGAGGCAGGCGCACACGGTCAGCGGCGGGAGCCAGCGGCTGCCACGCAAGGGCGAGGTGCGGACCAGGAGTTCCCGGACCAGGATCGCGGGGACGAAGCCCTGCATGAGGTGGCCGAGGCGGTCGTACGGGTTGCGTTCCAGGCCGAGCCAGTCGCGTACCCAGTCACCGGCGGGCACCTCGGCGTACGTGTAGTGCCCGCCCACCATGAGGACGAGGGCGTGGACGGCGAGCAGTCCGCAGAGCAGGCCGCTCAGCGGGAACCGCTTGCGCAGCAGGAACAGGAGGGGCAGGCCCAGCATCACCCACACCGTCTCCAGCACCCAGGTGCCGGGTTCCTTGGCGCCCCACGCGGACACCACGAGCGCCACGGCGACGGCGGGCGCGAGAACGGCGGGCAACAGGCGGCCGGTGCGGACGGTGGCCGCGGGGGCGTCCGGCGCGAGGTTCTCGGACGGGTGGGTGGCGGACATCGGTGGCTCCTCGTGTCTGGGCTGTGCCGCCATCCTCCGGCGCCCGCGAGGCCCACGCCTGAGTGTGGATACTCAACGGCCCCGCGCTTTCACCTGGTTGAGGGTGCGGGGGCCGGCGCCGCGGAACGCGGCAGCCCAGGTCCGTGTCCTGTGCCACCGATCCTTGACCGATCGCCACTGAAGTTGGACCACTGCACGGTTCGTGCCATCGAACCTTGACCGCCCAGGTCAGAGTCTCACGAGGCGGTGTCAGTCCCTTGTTGGATGATCCGGCCATGCTGATTGCGACCAACGAGCGCGGCCACGTGGTGAAACGCGCCACCAAGCCCGCCATCGGAACGATGCTGGCCAACCTGCGGCGAGGTAACGCCCATTTGATCGTGGAGCGGGTGGACGAGGAACTGCCCGGCAGCTGGTACATCCAGGTCCTGCTGCGCGAGAACAACGCCTACCAGCTCGAATACCGGGACGGCGTGGCCGAACAGCACTTCCAGACCATGACCGTTTCCCAGGAGAAGGTCCTCGCGGCGCTGCTCGGCTGGGCAGCCGCGAAGCCGAACTGGCAGGACGGCTTCATGTGGAACAACATCGCGGAGCAGTTCGGCCCCAGCGAGCGTGAGACCCCGGAGCCGTCCGACGGCACGGCGCCGTCGACTGGTCCGAAACCGTCCTGACCAGGCCGATCAAGGTTCGATGGCACGAACCGTGCAGTGGTCCAACTTCAGTGGCAATCGGTCAAGGATCGGTGGCACAGGACAGTCAGGCCCAGTGGGTTCAGTCCGGCAGCAGGTGCCCGCGGCGGGAGATCAGGAACTGCTTGAAGGCGGCGACCGGCGGGGTGTCCGGGTGGCCGTCCAGCCAGGCGACGCCGATCTCGCGGACCGCGCGCGGGGCGGTGACCGTCAGTTCGACGACCCCGGGGCGGGCGACGGCGGGCGGCGGCAGCAGGGCGACGCCGAGTCCGGCGGCGACCAGCCCGCGCAGGGTCTCCGCCTCCTCGCCCTCGAACGCGACCCTGGGCACGAACCCGGCCTCCGCGCAGAGGTCGTCGGTGATCCGCCGCAGGCCGTACCCCGGTTCCAGGGTCACGAAGGTCTCGTCGGCGGCCTCCGCGAGCCGGATCCGGCGGCGGGAGGCCAGCCGGTGGTCGTCGGGGACGACGAGGCGCAGGCGCTGTTCGTCCAGCCGACGGGCCACCAGGTCGGGTGCGTCGGGGACGGGTGAGGTGAGGCAGAGGTCCAGCTTCCCCGCGCGCAACCGCTCGATCATCGCCTCGCCGTAGTTCTGCACCAGCTGGAAGCGGACGCCCGGGTGGTCGACCCGGAACGCCCGGATCAGGGCGGGTACGGTCTCCGAGCCCATGGTGTGCAGGAACCCGAACGCGACCTTGCCGGAGGCCGGGTCGGCGTCGGCCCGGACGGAGTCGGCGGCCTTCTCCACCTCGGCCAGCGCGCGCTCGGCGGAGCCGAGGAAGGTACGCCCGGCGGGAGTGAGGGAGACGGTCCGGCCCCGGCGCGCGAACAGGGCGACGCCGAGATCCTGTTCGAGGCGGACCATGGCCCGCGACAGCGAGGACTGGGGCACGTTGAGCTCCTGCGCGGCCCGGGTGACGTGCTCGTGGCGGGCGACCGCCTCGAAGTACGCGAGCCGGGGCGCGAGGACCGCGCGAATGTCTTCTTCGTAACTGCTCGGTGACAGTCGGGGCTGTGAGCTGCGGTCATGCACCATGGGAACGATTATCGCGGTTTCATGCATTGGACGCATCAAACGCACCGGCCTACGGTCGCGGTATGCCTCCTGCCAGTACCGGGGCATCCACCGTCGCGGTGGATGCCTGCGCACAGCCCGTTCCGCACGCGCCCGCCACGGCCGTCGCGTCCGCCCCGCCCGTCGCGGCCACCGCGACCGCGACGCCCGCCGACACGCGGCTCGAACCCGGCGGGCCCGGCTACCGCCGCATGAGCTTCGGGCTCTTCGCCGCCGGCGTCGCGACCTTCGCCCTCCTCTACTCCACCCAGGCCCTGCTGCCCTCGGTCTCCGCGTCGTTCGGCGCCACGGCCGGGCAGGCGAGCTGGACGGTCTCCGCCGCGACGGGGGCCCTGGCGCTCGCCGTGCTGCCGCTGAGCGCGCTCTCCGAGCGCTTCGGCCGCCGGCAGATGATGACGGCCTCGCTCACCATCGCCGTCACGATCGGCATGCTGGTGCCGTTCGCCCCCTCGCTCGGCACCCTGATCGCCCTGCGCGCGGTGCAGGGCGCGGCACTGGCCGGGCTGCCCGCCTCCGCGATGGCCTTCCTCGCGGAGGAGGTCCGGCCCAAGGCGCTGGTCGCCGCCATCGGCCTGTTCGTGGCGGGCAACAGCATCGGCGGCATGAGCGGCCGCATCCTGACCGGCTGGATCGCCCAGCTCTGGGGCTGGCGGGTCTCGCTCGGCGCGGTCGGCCTCTTGGCCGTGGGCTGCGCGGTCGCCTTCCACCTGCTGATGCCCCGGGCACGGCACTTCGTCCCGGGCTCGCTGAACCCGAGGGCGCTGGTGCGGACGGTCGGCGGGCACCTGTCCGACCCGCTGCTGCGCCGCCTCTTCCTCATCGGCGGGCTCTTCATGACGGTGTTCGGAGCCGTCTACACGGTGATCGGCTACCGGCTGGTGGCGGCTCCGTTCGACCTGCCTCAGGGCGTGATCGGTTCGATCTTCCTCGTCTACCTGGTCGGTACGGTCTCCTCCGCCGCGGCGGGCCGCCTGGTCGGCCGCCTGGGCCGCCGGGGCGCCCTCTACCTCGCCGTCTCCACCACCGCCGCCGGGCTGCTGCTTTCGCTCGCCGACCAGCTGGCCGCGGTGCTGCTGGGCCTGGTCCTGATCACGGCTGGCTTCTTCGCCGGCCACGCGGTCGCCTCCTCCTCGGTGAGCCGTACGGCCACCACGGGCCGCGCCCAGGCGTCGGCGCTGTACCAGTCCGCGTACTACCTCGGCTCCAGCGCGGGCGGCACGCTCGGCGCGGTCGCCTTCCACGCGGGCGGCTGGACCGGCACGGTCGGGCTCGGGCTCCTCGCGGTGGCCGGCGTCGTCTCGGTGACGGTGTACGGGTCGCGGTGCGCGCGGGCCGCACGCAGGGCGCACGCGCGGCACACCGGGATGGCCGTCGCACGCTGAGCCGTACGCACATACGTACCGTCGCCACATCGGTACACGTTCCCGGACAACCCCAGCTCCCCTTCGCTCGTCAGCTGAGTGACAACCTGGCGCGAGCAAAGGGGAGTTGGCGCACATGAACAACACAGTGGGCTCAGGGACCACATCGGGCGCGAGAGTCGCGGCGGCACCGGTGGCCGTACCGGGAACGTGGCGGCGGCGCGTGGGGGTGCTCTCGGTCGCCGGACTGATGGCCGCCCCCGCGCTGGTGCTCACGACGGGTACGGCCGCCGAGGCCGCCTCGTGCACCACGTCGAAGGGGCCCTACCAGAAGCAGGTCGAGAAGTTCCTCGGGCGGCCGGTCGACGGCAAGCAGTCCACGACCGACTGCAAGGCGATCCAGAAGTTCCAGAAGACGCACGGGATCACGCCCACCATCGGCTACGCGGGGCCGATCACCTGGCGCACCATGAACACCATGCTGGCCCAGAAGGCGGCGGGGAAGAACCCGAACAAAGCGAAGAAGTGCCCCGTGAACAAGGGGCGGATCGCCTGCGTCGACCTCACCCGGCAGCTGAGCTGGATCCAGGACGGCGCGAAGCTCGTCTACGGGCCGGTGCCCGTGCGGACCGGCCGCGACGGCGCCGAGACCCGTACCGGCGCCAAGAAGATCTACTGGCGGCACGCGAACCACTGGTCGACGATCTACCACGTGTGGATGCCGTACTCGCAGTTCTTCGACGGCGGACAGGCGTTCCACTCGGTCACCAAGTCCATGTGGAACCCGCCCGGCTCGGGCGGCTGCGTCAACATGCGCCCGGCCGACGCGAAGGCGTACTGGAACCTGCTGCGGAACGGGGACGACGTCTACGTGTACGGGCGCAAGCCGGGGACCTGAGCGGTTGTGCGCTTCCCGCCCGCTTGTCCGTGCGCTGCGGTAGCTTCCCTGGTGCGGGGGCGGTGTCACAGCGCGACAGGGGCAGGGCGATGAGTGATCTCACGACGGCGGCGGGCGCGACCGGGGACGCGGAGGCCGGGAGAGCGGAGGCCGAGAGCGAGCGCGGGAGCGTCGAAACCAGGCTGGAGGGACACCGGGTCGAGCTCACCGGGTACTGCTACCGGATGCTCGGCTCGGCGTTCGAGGCGGAGGACGCGGTCCAGGACACGATGGTGCGGGCCTGGCGCAACTTCGAGAAGTTCGAGGGGCGTTCCTCGCTGCGCTCGTGGCTGTACCGGATCGCGACCAACGTCTGTCTGGACATGCTGACGGCCGGCAACAAGCGGGCCCGGCCCGTCGATCTGTCCGGGCCGACCCCGCTCGCGCAGGCCGCGCTCAACCCGCTGCCGGAGAACACCTGGCTGGAGCCGATGCCCGACGGCCGCATCCTCCCCTCCCCCGCCGACCCGGCGGAGGCGGCCGTCGCCCGGGAGTCGGTACGTCTCGCCTTCGTCGCCGCGCTCCAGCACCTGCCGCCCAAGCAGCGGGTGGTGCTCATTCTGCGCGAGGTCCTCGCCTGGAAGGCGTCCGAGGTCGCCGAGCTGCTCGACACCTCCGTCGCCTCGGTGAACAGCGCGCTCCAGCGGGCCCGCGCCACCCTGTCCGAGGCCGGTGAGCGCGGCCCCGACACCGCCGACCCGCTCGACGAGGAACAGCGCAGACTCCTGGAGCGGTACGTCGCCGCCTTCGAGGGGTACGACATGAAGGCGCTGACCGCGCTCCTCCACGAGGACGCCGTGATGACCATGCCGCCGTTCGACCTCTGGCTCCGGGGGCACGACGACATCACCGGCTTCATGCTCTCCATCGGCGCGAGCTGCGCGGGCTCCCGGCTGGTGGCCACCGCCGCCAACGGCACCCCGGCCTTCGCCCACTACAAGCCGAACCCGGACGGGCCGGGCTTCGTGCCGTGGGCGGTGCAGATCATCGACATCCAGGACGGCGCGATCACCGGGATGCACTGCTTCCTGGACACCCAGCGCTGGTTCCCGCTGTTCGGGCTGCCGGACAGCCTGGACGCCGACGGGAAGTAGGCGGCGCTCAGGAGTGGTCGGGGAATCCGGCCAGGTCCGTCAGGCCCACCAGGTCGAGCAGGGTGCGCAGTTCGGGTGGTACGTCGCGCAGGCGCAGCGTGCCGCCGCCCGCACGGCGGGCGGTGAGGGAGAGCCGGGCCACCGCCTCCACGGCGGTGAGGTCGGGGCGGACCACTCCCGCCAGGTCGCATTCGGCCGGGGCGGCGGCGCGGCCGGGGACGGCCAGAAGCCGTTCCAGCTCGGCGCAGAGCTCAGGTACCCGGGCGCGGGTGATCCGGCCGGTGACCACGAGGGTGACCGGGGGCTGTCCGGCCGGGGGCGTGAGGGGCGGGGGTGCGGCTTCCACACCTGTGCAGACCGTGCCCGGTGCCGTAACTCATCGGCGTGCGCCGGGGGCCTCGCCGGCCTGCGGAAAGAGCCCGGCCGGTACGGAGCACTCCGTACCGGC
>NZ_JBHWZJ010000390.1:0-6302 GCF_042728415.1 Streptomyces sp. NPDC060198
CTCCCGCCCCGGGTCAGTACGGGTGCACGCCCACGGGTGCGGCGGGCGGCGGCCCGTACCCCTCGGCGACGCGCTGGTGGTAGGTCTCCCGGTCGATGACCTCGAGGCCGACGATCTCCCACGGGGGCAGCTGGGCGGTGGAGCGGTGCTCGCCCCAGAGCCGCAGGGCGACGGCCGCCGCGTCGTGCAGGTCCCGGGCCTCTTCCCAGTACCGGATCTCCGCATGGTCGTTCGCGTACCGGCTGGTCAGCAGGAAGGGGTGGTCGTGGGCAAGTTGTTCCAGGCCCCGCCTGACCTCCCCGAGCGGTGTCTCGGTCCCGGACACGCAGAGCGTGATGTGCCACAGCCGGGACTGAGTGGTCTCCCCCTTCGCGGCTACCGGGTCGTGGCCGGTGGTGCGGTCCTCGGCCCGGTCGGACGTGCGGTCGGCGGGCGGACTCCGGTCGAAGCCGGTTCCCGCTCCCACGCTGGTCAGTGCGCGGGTGCCCGTTCCTCGGGGCGGCGCCCCCGGGCGCGCTCGTCTCACCGGCGGCCTCCTGTGGATGTGTTGCTGTGCTGTTCCCCTGCGTACCCCCGCTACAAAGTTGACCAGTCCAAGGCCCGGCGTGGGGCGGTTTTGGTGAAGGTCTCCGTCAGGAGTCCGGAGTTTCAGCCGATTCGGGGCGCCGAGGGGGGCATGAGAACGACGAGGTCGTCCCTGTGTACGACCTCGCGTTCGTAGGCGGGTCCGAGTTCGCGGGCCAGATCGTGTGTGGAACGCCCCAGTAGTTGGGGGATCTCCCTGGCGTCGAAGTTGACGAGACCGCGCGCGACCGCCCGGCCGGCGGGGTCGCGCAGTTCGACGGGGTCGCCGGCCGTGAAGTCGCCGTCCACGGCGCTGATTCCCGCGGGCAGCAGGGAGGTGCGGCGCTCCACGACGGCTCGTACGGCCCCCTCGTCCAGGATCAGCGCGCCCTGCGGGGCCGAGGCGTGGGCCAGCCAGAGGAGGCGGTCGGCGGAGCGGCGGCCGGTGGGGTGGAAGTAGGTCCCGGTGTCCCGTCCTGCGAGTGCGTCGGCGGCGTGCCAGGCGGAGGTGAGGACGACGGGGATGCCGGCGGCGGTGGCGATCCGGGCCGCCTCCACCTTGGTGACCATGCCCCCGGTGCCGACCCCGGCCTTGCCCGCGCTGCCGATCGTGACGCCCGCCAGGTCCTCGGGGCCGGTGATCTCGGCGATCCGCGAGGTGCCCGGGGTGCTGGGGTCGCCGTCGTAGACCCCGTCCACGTCGGAGAGGAGGACGAGGAGGTCGGCGTGGACGAGGTGGGCGACGAGGGCGGCCAGGCGGTCGTTGTCGCCGAAGCGGATCTCGTCGGTGGCGACGGTGTCGTTCTCGTTGACGACGGGCAGGGCGCCCATCTCCAGCAGCTGGTCGAGGGTGCGGTAGGCGTTGCGGTAGTGGGCGCGGCGGCTGGTGTCGTCGGTCGTCAGCAGTACCTGGCCGACGCGGACGCCGTAGCGGGCGAAGGACGCCGTGTAGCGGGCCACCAGAAGCCCCTGGCCGACGCTGGCAGCCGCCTGCTGCCGGGCGAGGTCCCTCGGTCTGCGGTGCAGGCCCAGTGGGGCGAGGCCGGCGGCGATGGCGCCGCTGGAGACGAGGACGACCTCCCGTTCACCGCCGCCGCGGACCTTGGCGAGGACGTCCACGAGGGCGTCGACCCGGTCGGCGTCCAGCCCGCCCGCCGCGGTGGTGAGCGAGGAGGAGCCCACCTTGACCACGATCCTGCGGGCCTCGGTCACCTGCTGTCTTGCCACACTCTCCGCTACCGATGTCACAGGGGCGAATGTATGCCAGTCCGTACACCGGACGCACCGGAGTTCCGATTCCTGGACGCGGGGTGGTGGCGCGGCCGTCGGGCGTTCCGGCGGACGAGGACGCCCCGGCCGCGGGGCCGGGGCGTCCTGCTGGGGTGTGTGCCGGGTGTCGCGCCGTTCCTGTGCGCGTGCCGTACGGGCTCAGCCGGTGCGGGTGCCGCTGTCCGCGAGGGCCCGGTCCCGGCCGCCGGGCGCGGACTCCGTCTCCCCGGGGGGAGCGGGCTGGGCGGCCACCGGGGCGGTCGGAGCGGTGCGCTTGCGGCCGATGTCCTTGAGCCGCATCGCGGGCTTCTCGACCAGATGCCAGGAGAGGGCCGCGACCACCAGCGTGCCCGCGAGCGACAGGACGAGGTAGGGCCAGAACCCCCAGCGGGCGAAGTCGAGAGCGGTCAGCGCCTGCTGGATGACGAACCCGTAGATGTAGACACCGTACGAGAGGTCGTTCCGGGCCCCGACGCGGCGGAACGGACCCGGGAGCCGGATCGCCAGCCAGAGCAGCAGGTAGGCGAAGGCGGGGATGCCCACGACGAAGAAGTACCCGAAGAAGATTCCACCGAGGAACACCAGCAGCGCGAGGACGGCGAGCGGGTCGCTGACGGGGATGCGCTCACGATACGACTCGATCACCGCTCCGACGGCGAACGCGAAGGCGAGATAGATGAGGATGTCCGGGTCGAACTTGCCCATGACCGGGAAGATCTCGAAGCTCAGAGCGTAGGAGGAGTCCGAGAAACCGGCCCAGAAGCGTTCCTGCAGCGCGGGGGCGATGGCGTACCAGCCGAGTCCGGCGGCCACCAGGAGTACGAGCGGGCGGGCCCGGGTGAGCACGCGCGTCACGGCGAGCAGCGCGACACCGAAGTAGCAGAGGACCTCGTAGCGGAGCGACCAGAGGGCGGCGTCGATGCTGGGGCTGTGTCCCAGACCGTCGCCCCGGGAGTGCGCGACGACGCCGGAGACGTCGTTCTGGAGCGGGGCCACCGCCCAGTTCGAGCCCAGGTACGCGAAGGGGCCTCTGGGGTGGCCCCAGAAGCCACCGAGGCCGCCGTGCTGCGCCCAGTAGAGGAAGGGGGCGACGACGAAGGCCGTCACGATCAGGCAGACCCAGAGACCGGGCAGCAGGCGCAGGGCGCGGTGCCAGAGGAAGCGGCCCAGCGGAAGCCGCTTGCCGCTGCGGGTGACGAGGATGCCGGACAGGACGAAGAAACCGTAGACGGAGAGTTTCCCGAGGTCGGTCTGGCCGTGGCTGAGTCCGTGGCCGAACTCCTTCTCGCCGAAGCCCAGCACGCTCGCGTGGCTGACGACGACCGCGGAAGCCAGGATCAGGCGGATGAACCCCAGGCTGTTGTCACGGCCCCGGAAGCAGTCCGCCACGGATCCGTGTGACCATCGAAGCCGGACGGCCTCACTGCGGGTACGACTGATGACGTGCACCTCTCTCGCTGGACCGCGTGGCGAGCCGGCCCCCGTCCGGCTCATGAGGATCCCCCAAGGCGGCCTGAAAATAAGCCACTTGGGCTTCCATGAAGCTCACATCACCGGAAACCTCCGTTGCACCGTACACGGCCTCGTACCCGGACCGAACTGTTCGATGTGCCACAACCGCTATGGTGCTTCCGGGCGGCGGCCCTCGCCCTCAATCGGTCACCGATCCCGACACCGCCTTCGCGTTCAGGGTTCCCACAAGAGATGGGACACAGTTGTGTCAGTCAAAGTCAGCGTCATCATTCCTGTGTACAACCCGGGGAAGTACATCGATCCCGCAATCGACTCGTTGCTGCGCCAGACCCTGCCCGCCAGCGAATTCGAAGTGCTGTTCGTCAATGACGGCTCGACCGACGACACACGTGAGCGTCTCGAAAAGCTTGCGACCGAGCACCCGCACTTCCGTGTGATCACCATCCCTAATTCCGGATGGCCGGGCAAGCCTCGCAATATCGGCGTGGCGGAGGCCAAGGGCGAATACGTCCAGTTCCTCGACCAGGACGACTATTTGGCGTCCGAAGCCCTGCTGCGCCTCTACAACATGGGGCACCGCAACGGCTCCGACATCGTCATCGGCAAGGTCGCCAGCAACTTCCGCGGCGTTCCGCACGGGGTCTTCAAGGTCAACCGGGAGAAGTGCAGCCTGCGCGACGCACCGCTCTACGACAGCCTGACCCCGCACAAGATGTTCCGGACGGAATTCCTCCGCGAGAACAACATCGCCTATCCCGAGGGCAAGCGCCGCCTGGAGGATCAGCTCTACATGATGCAGGCGTACTTTCCCGCCAAGGTCGTCTCGATTCTCGGCAGCTACACCTGCTACTACTACTCGCGGCGCGACGACGGCCAGAACGCAGGCTCCGCGAAGCTCATCCCTTCGGGCTATTACGGGAATCTCCGCGAGGTCCTCGACGTCGTCGTGGAGAACACCGAGCCGGGCGAATTCCGCGACCTCCTGCTGCGCCGCTTCTACCGTGTGGAGATGTTGTCCCGTCTCAGTGAACCGGCCGTGCAGAAGTACGCGCCGGAGTACCGCGACGAGATGATCGACGCCGTCCAGCCCCTGGCACGTGACTTCATGCACGACGGCGTGCACGACGGGCTCGGCCCGGTCCAGCGGCTGCGCTCCACGCTGCTGCGCAACGACGACCGCCAGGGACTCCTCCGGATCGCCCAGCTCGCCGGCTCCATCAAGGCGGCCGCCCGCCTGGAGAAGTTCGAGTGGCAGCCGGACGGCCGGATCAGGATCGACATCACCGGCCGGCTCGTCCACGGCGACGACCAGAAGCCCGTGACGCTGGTGCGCCGCGACGGCCGTCTGTATCTGCACCCCGACCTCACGGCGGACCTGCTGCCGGCCGGCGAGCTGCTGGACGTCGAGGACGACCTCGACGGCTACATGGCGGAGATCTCGCTGCGCAACCGCGAGACGGCCGTCGAGTGGCCCTGCCCCGCCAAGTTCACCTCGGAGGTCAAGGAGATCTCCGACGGCGTCTTCGAGGTCATCCTGACCGGCCACGGTCACGTGACCTCGGAGGGCGTCAAGAACCGCGGGCGCGTCTCGCGCGGGTTCTGGGACATCTGGGTGCCGCTGCGCGGCCTCGGCGTGGTCCGCAAGGCCCGGCTCGGCGCCGACCGCGACCCCGGGGTCGACGCGGCCTGCCTGCCCGCCTCGCTGGGCTCGCCCGCCCGCGCCGTCATCCCGTACTTCACGGACCCGCACGGGAACCTCACGCTGGACGTGGCGCGCCGCGCCAAGAAGCTGGCCGAGTACCTGGAGGGCCGCCCGGTCCTGCGCACCCCCGGCAGCAAGACGGAACTGCGCCTGGACATCGTCACCACGTCCTCGACGGCTGCCTCCAAGGCCGATCTGGTGCTGACCTCCACCGGTGGCACCGACCGGGTTCTCCCGACGACGCTCCGCCCGGTCCAGGGCCGTGCCCACGTGGCGGTGCCCGCCAAGGCCGCGGACGTGCCGCCGGGCGAGTGGAAGCTCTCGGTCCGCCTCGACGGCGCCAAGAGCGCCGCCGTGCCGCTCGCCGACGTGCGGGTCGAGCGGGGCGGGAAGATCGTTCTCGTGTCGGACCTGCCCACGGTGAGCCCCGCCATGCTGAGCGCGATGGCCTCGGCCCGCCGCAAGGCGACCGTGCGCAGCGCCCTGCGGAGCGTGGGCGGCCCGATCGTCCGCCGGCTGCCCGCCAAGGCCCGCAAGAAGGCCCGCAGGCTCGCGGGCGGCCTCGGCGGCTGACACCCGGTCCTCCCCGGACCTGACGCCCGTCACACAGCCTGACCCGAGAACGTGAAGTACCCGAGAAGCGAAAAGAACAGGAACGTGAATCAGATGCGGCAGCTCGACATCGCCGGAGCCTGGGTGCAGGAGCCCAAGGTCTTCCCCGACAGCCGGGGAAGCTTCCACGAGTGGTTCCAGGCGGCCGACTTCACCGATGCGGCCGGGCACGGGCTCCGGCTCGCCCAGGCGAACTGCTCGGTGTCGAGCCGGGGCACCCTGCGCGGCATCCACTTCGCCGACGTGCCGCCGAGCCAGGCCAAGTACGTCAAGTGCGTGCGTGGCGCGGTGCTGGACGTGATCGTGGACATCCGGGTCGGCTCCCCCACGTACAAGCAGTGGGAGGCCGTCCGGCTCGACGACGTGGACCACCACGCGGTCTACCTCTCCGAGGGCCTCGGCCACGCCTTCATGGCGCTGACCGACGACGCCACGGTCGTGTACCTCTGCTCCGAGGGGTACTCCCCCGGCCGCGAGCACGGCATCAACCCGCTCGACCCGGAGCTGGGCATCGAGTGGCCCGAGGGCATCACCCCGTTGCTCTCGGACAAGGACGCCGCCGCCCCGACGCTGGCCGAGGCCGAGGCGCAGGGGCTGCTGCCCTCCTACGAGGACTGCCAGACCTACTACGAGCAGCTGCGCGCCCGGGGCTGACCCGGCGACAGCACCCGTACGAGAACGC
>NZ_JBHWZJ010000391.1:0-6302 GCF_042728415.1 Streptomyces sp. NPDC060198
GAGCCGTCCCGTACGTGCAGCCCCGCGGCGGTGGAGTCGGTGACCCGGCAGTCGGTGAACGTACCGCGCGAACGGTCGGTGGCGGCGATGCCGTGGCCCCCCGAGCCGGCGGAAAGGAACCGGTTCAGCCGTGGGTCGGCGGCGCCGGACAGCAGCACCCCGTGGGTGGTGCTGCCGTGCGCGACGCAGTCGTCGAGCACGGGGCTCCCGGCGGACGAGAGGTGGAAGCCGATGACGCACTCCTCGGTGCGGACCTCGCTCAGCCGGGTCGAGCACCACTCCTCCAGGGCGACGCCCGGTTTGAGGGTACGGACGACGGTGAGCCGTTCGACCGAGCCTGCGGCCCGGTCGCCGGCCAGCAGACCGTTGCCGCGCGCATCGCGCACCGTGCAGCCGCGCACGGTGGTCACCGCGCTCTCGCCCAGCACCAGCCCGGAACTTCCCAGGTGCTCGAAGAGGCAGTCCTCGACGACGCTGCGACGGGGCGAGAGGTCCACCAGTCCGGCGCCGCGCCCGTTGGTGACCACGCAGTCCCGCATCGCGAGGGAGCCGGCGTCGCGGGCGAGCAACGCGGTCCAGCCGTTGCCGTGGACCGCGCAGCTCTCCAGTTCCGCCTGCCCACGCGGTATGTCGACCACGGGAGCGTCCTCGTCGGCGCCGCGCAGGACCAGGCCCGACAGCTTGACCGCTTCGGCGAGGACCTGCACGGCGCTGCCGTCCCGGGGGGATATCTCGGGGGGCCGGGCGGGGTCGTCGGCGATCAGGGTGACCATCTTGGTGATGGAGAGGCTCTCGTCGTAGCGGCCGGGCCGCACCCGCACCACGCTGCCGGGTCGGGCGGCGTCGAGGGCCGCCGCCAGTGTGGTCCCGGGCGTGGCGACGAGGGTCTGGCGGGCCATGGGGTTCCTTCCGCGGTACGTGGTCGTGTGCCGGTCCGGGGATGCGGGGGTGCTGCCCCGGACCGGGCGGGTCGGCGCGGGGCGGTCAGTCGCGCAGCGCGGTCTGGATCTGGGTGGTGCGCCGTCGGGTGATGTAGAGGCCCCGGCCCGGCGGCAGCGCCCGGGGCCGCGTCCCCGGCACCACCTGTCCTTCGGAGGGCGGGCAGGAGAGCATCAGGACCGGGGTGTTGGACTCCACCAGGCGGCGGAGCAGAGGGTCGGAGTTGACCGCGCGGCCCGCGCCGTTGGCGCCGCGCGCCACGATGAGGTGGAATCCGGTCTCGGTCCCCTGGGTGAGGAGGTCGTGGAGCGGGGTGAAGGGGTCGCTGGCGCCGAAGCCGCCGCCGGAGACCAGCTCGTGGTCGTCGACCACCACGAAGAGACGTGGCCCCGTCCACCAGTTCCGCAGGGCCAGCCGCCCGGGGGCGATGTCCGGGCCGGGCACCCTCTCGCGCAGGGCGCGGGCCGCTCCGTCGACCATCCTGCGCAGCGGGTCGGGCCCCACGGCGTAGCCCAGCCGGTGTGCGTCGGGGACGGTCTCGGCCATGCCGCGCCGGAAGTCGACGAGGAGCACGCGGGCCTCGTCGGGGGTGTAGCGGGCGGTGACCGCTTCGGCGATGTGGGCGAGCAGGTTCGTCTTGCCGGACTCCACGTCTCCGATCACCACGAGGTGCGGGTGTGCCTCGAAGTCGTGCCGGAACACGTCGAGACCCAGGTCCTCCAGGCCCAGCGGGACCTGTAGATCACCTTCTGACGGGGGGAGTTGCGAAGCCGGAAGGGTGGCGGGCAGTGTCCGTACGGCTGGGGCGGGCTCGCCGTCCCAGCCGGCCGCCACCTGGCGTACCAGCGCGGCCACGCCGGCGGCGAGCGTGTCCGTCGAGGTGTCTCCGTCGGTCCGGGGCAGCGCGGTGAGGAAGTGTCTGCGGTCTCTGTCGAGCCCTCGTCCGGGGACCGCGGGGACGGTTCCCGCGGCACGCATGTTGACCATGGAGTCCACCGGGTCGCCGAGCCGGAGTTCGAAGCGGGTGCCGAGCTGGTCGCGGAGCGCGGCTCCGATCTCGGACCAGCGGCCGGAGGCGACCATCAGGTGGACACCGAAGTTGAGGCCGCGCGAGGCGATCATCCCGAAAGTCGGGACCATGTCCATGAAGTCCTGGCGCACCGTGTTCCAGCCGTCGACCACGAGAAACACGTCGCCGTGCCGCTCCTCGGGGAACTCGCCCGCGGAGCGCCTGGCGCGGAAGTCCGCCATCGACTCGATGCCGCGGGCGGCGAAGAGCCGCTCGCGGTGAGCCACGACGGCCGTGACCTCGGCGACCGTACGGGTGATCCGCTCGGGGTCCAGTCTGCCGGTGACGCCGCCCACGTGCGGCAGTCCGGCCAGTGCGCCGAGCGTGCCGCCGCCGAAGTCGAGACAGTAGAACTGCACGTCCTTCGGGGTGTGGGTGAGTGCCAGCGCGCAGATCAGGGTGCGCACCAGGGTCGACTTGCCCGACTGCGGGCCGCCGGCGATGCCGATGTGGCCGCCCGCGCCGGAGAGGTCGGCGGTCAGTTCCTCGCGCCGCTGGTCGAACGGCCGGTCCACCACGCCCACCGGTACTCGCAGGTACCGGGCGGGTTCGCCGGGGGCCGGCAACAACAGGTCCAGGGTGGGCGGTTCGTTCAGGGGCGGCAGCCACACCTGGTGGGCGGGCGGTCCGGAGCCCTCCAGTTTCTCCACGGCGACGTCCAGCAGGCTGCGCGCGGGGCTGTCCTCGTCGGACTCCGTCACCGGTTCGTGGTCGTGGCCCTCCGAGGACCCCGCCAGGGCACGCGGCGGGACCCAGCCTGCCTCGAAGGGGACGACCTGGCCGGCCACGGCCGCGCGCCGCAACGCGCCGGGACGGGCGGGCCGGTAGTCCCCGGAGACGTATGCCGCCTTGAAGCGGGTGAGGGTGCCGACGTCGTTCTTGAGGAGCCCGCTGCCGGGGAGCGGGGGCAGTTCGTAGGCGTCGGGTACGCCGAGGACGCCCCGGCTCTCCATCGCGGAGAACGTCCGCAGGCCGATCCGGTACGAGAGGTGCGACTCCAACTGCTGGCTGCGGCCCTCGTCGAGTCGCTGGGAGGCCAGCAGGAGGTGAACGGAGAGCGACCGGCCGAGGCGGCCGATCATGACGAACAGATCGAGGAAGTCGCGGTGTGCGGCGAGCAGTTCGCTGAACTCGTCCACCACCACCAGCAGGGTCGGCAGCGGTTCGAGCGGAGCACCACCCGCCCTGGCCTCCTCGTAGGCGCGCACGGAGGTGAAGTTGCCCGCTCTGCGCAGGAGTTCCTGGCGCCGGATGAGCTCTCCGTGCAGGGCGTCCTGCATCCGTTCGACGAGCGCGGCCTCGTCGGCCAGGTTGGTGATGACCGCCGAGGTGTGCGGCAGCCGGTCCAGTCCGAGGAAAGTGGCGCCGCCCTTGAAGTCGGTCAGGACGAAGTTCAGCGTCTCGCTGCTGTGCGTGAGGGCCAGCGCGAGCACGAGGGTGCGCAGCAGTTCGGACTTGCCGGAACCGGTGGCGCCCACCAGCATGCCGTGGGGGCCCATCCCGCCCTGGGCCGACTCCTTCAGGTCGAGCATCAGATGCGACCCGTCCGCGGCGATGCCGAGCGGCACCCGCATGCGTTCGCCCTCGGTGCGCGGCCGGTGCAGCTGCGCCGTCCGCGCCGCGGCGAGGTCGCGGATGCCCAGCAGGTCGGTGAGTTCGCGGTCCTCCTGGAGGGGTTGTTCGGATCTGGCGGCCGCGCCGAGCCGGAACCGGGCCAGGTTCATCGCGAGTGCGCGGGCGGCTTTGGCCCCGAGTGCGTCGGGCCGGCCGACCCGGGTCTCGGCCCGTCCGCCGTCAGGGCCGGGGGTGAGCATCGTGAGGTCCTCGGGGGTGAGCCGCAGCCGCAGGGTGCCTCGGTCCTCGGCCGTGGCGGCGAGGGTGCCCCGGACGTCGATGACGGTCGTGTTGCGGTAGCCGTCCCCGGCCAGCCGGGCGCCGGGCGGCACCGCGGAGAGGTCCAGGACGATCACGGTGAACGGCTCGTCGCGGTCGGGCGCCGCGCCGGCCAGGAACGGCCCCCGTGCGGTGAACTCCTCACCGAGCAGCGGCTCCAGTTCGGAGACGGACTGCGCGACCAGCCGGGCCGGGCCCACCCCGTCGGTGTCCGTCGGGTGCTGGGTGTGCGGCAGCCACTTGGTCCACGCCCAGGCGTCCCAGCCTTCCCCGTCCGCGAGGACCACGATGTTCAGCTCGTCCGGCGCGTGCAGGGCGGCCAGTTGTGCCACCACGGCCCGCGCCGTCGCGCGCGCCGGGCCGACCGGGGAAGCCTCGTCAGCGGCGTCGCCCGCCGGGGCGAGAAGCACCCGCGCGAAGGAACGGAGCCGTACGGAGACGGGTTGCCCCGCCACGGTCGCGTACGTGTGGATGAAACGCCGCAGCGCGTGGGCGCACAGGGGTTCCAGGTCCTCGACCGGACGCGTCGCCAGCGGAGTCAGGGTGAGGGCGAGAGGCTGCTCGCCGGTGGCGAACCGCACCTCGGCGAAGTCCTCGTGGGACGCCCTGCGCTCCCACAGGCGGCCGGTGCGGGCCACCGACCACAGTGCGTCCGGCTCCGGATGGCGCCATGCCTGCGCCCGCCGCTGCTGGTCGACGACCGCCCGTATGCGGCGCCTGCTGGTCGCGAGATACCGCAGGTAGTCCCGGCGTTCGCCGCGCAGGGCCCGCTTGCGCTCCCCCGCTGCCCGGAAGAACTGGGCGACGAGCATGACGACCGCGGACAGCGTCATCATGCCGACGGCCACCCACATGAGTACGCCGTTGCCCTCGCCGGGCCGGAGGAAGACCAGCACCATGCCCAGCGAACTGAGCGCCATCGGCAGGTAGGTGACCACGCCGCCCATGGCGCTCTGGGGCTCGGGCAGCGTGGGCGGTTCCTGCAGGGCCAGTTCGCCCTGCGGCATCTGCGGACCCACCCGGCGCGGAGGGCGACGGAACGTGACGGTGGTCAAAACCGGCTCCCGGCTCGTGTGGCGGCCATTGCACGCCTCTCGGACATGGACCGCCCTCACAAGGGCGGCAGAGAAGGCTGGTTGACGGGTGATCATACTGACGGCCGGGAGTCACGATAGTGTGCCCCCGTTCCCGAGTCGGACCACCGCCGAATTCACGGCGGGAGTGAATCGAGTTGCCATGAGCGACAAGACAGGCGAACTCTGTCGAATTTCCGTCAGAGCTCCTTCCCGGGCCTTCGAATTGGGGATACCGTCCGATGTTCCACTCGCCGATCTGCTTCCGGTACTCGTCGAGTACGCGGGAACCGAGCCGCACGAGCAGGGAATCGGCCCCGGGGGCTGGTCCGTCCAGCGACTGGGTGGGGCGCCCCTAGACGAGGAGGGCACCGCCGCCTCCTTCGGCCTGGTCGACGGGGAGACGCTGTACTTGAGGCCGTGCGGCGAGGAGCTTCCCGAGGTGGCGTTCGACGATCTCGTCGAGGGGATCGGCGAGACCCTGCGCGCCCGCGACGACACCTGGCGGTCCTCGCTGACCCGGCGGCTCCTGCTGGGATGGAGCACCGCAGCCCTGCTGGCCACCCTGGTGGTCCTCGCCCTGCCGGGCGCGGCTGCCTGGCGGGCGGGCGCGGCCGGCACGCTGGCCGTGCTCCTGATCGCCGGCTCCCTCGCCGCTTCCCGGGCAGTCGGCGACTCCGGCGCGGGGGCGGTCCTGGGCATGCTGGCCGTACCGCATCTCGCCCTGGCCGGGGCACTGCTCCCGCAGGCGGGTCCGGGCGAGGACGGCCTGGGGCCCAGCCTCTTGGCAGGAGGGGCCGCCGCAGCGGGCGCCGCGATCGTCGCGCTGGCCGCGGTGGGAGCGTTCGTCCCGCTGTTCCTCGGGGCCTTCACCGTCGCCCTGTTCACGGCGCTCGCCGGCGTCGTCACCTCGGCCGGACTGCCCCTGGCCCAGAGCGCCGGCTGGCTCGCCGTCCTGACGATCGCCTCCGCCGTCTTCGTACCGGGTCTGGCCTTCCGCTTCGCCGGAATGCGGCTGCCTCCCCTGCCCAACGGGGCCGACGACCTCCAAGAAGGCATCGATCCCTTCCCCGCGGAACGGGTCAGGGCGCGCGCCGCGCTTGCCGACACGTATCTCACCAGTGCGTACGCCGCACTCGGGGTGGTTGCCATGGGCTGCCAGACGGCGCTGCTGACGGCCGCGGGGTCGGACGACCGGACGGGCCCCGCCCTCACGGTCGCCCTCAGTCTGCTGTTGCTCCTGCACCTGCGGCTCGTCGGCGGTCTCTGGCACCGGCTGGCGCTCGCCGTGCCCGGCGCTTACGGCCTGGCCGCCACGGGAGTCGTCG
>NZ_JBHWZJ010000392.1:0-6237 GCF_042728415.1 Streptomyces sp. NPDC060198
CGAGGGGTACGGCACCGAGGTCGCCGTCGACGGCCTCGACGCGCTGGAGAAGGCGAGCGCCAGCTGGTCGTTGAGGCACAGAAGGGCGTCCGGCCGGCCCCCGGCGGCCAGCACCCCGTGCACCGCGGTTGCCCCGTCGCTCATGTGGAACGCGTCCACCGGCAGCAGGCAGGCCGGGTCGGGGGCGATGCCGGCCGCGGCGAGCGCGGCGAGGAAACCCCGCGTACGCGCCTGCGCGGTGCCGACCGCCCCGTCGTCCCGCCCGCCCACGGTGAGAATGTGCCGGCGTCCCAGGGCGAGCAGATGACCGGTGGCCTCGCGGGCCGCGCGCTCGTTGTCGATCGCCACGTGGTCGGCGCCGTCGGTCAGCAACTCGCCCAGCAGGACGGTCGGCGGCGGTCCGGCGTGGGCGCTCAGGTCTTCCGGGGCCAGGGCCAGTGGGCTGAGGATGACGCCGTCCACGAAGGTCGAGCCGAAGCCGGCCAGCGCCGCTCTCTCCCGCTCGCGGTCCCCGCCGGACTGGTGGATCAGCACGGTCAAGGAGCGCGCCTCGGCCTCCCGGACCACGTGCCGGGCCAGTTCGGCGAAGTACGGCACGTCGAGCTCCGGCACGACCAGGGCGATGATGCCCGTCCGCCCACTGCGCAGATGACGTCCGGCGAGGTTGATGCGGTAGCCGAGGTGCTCGATCGCCTCCTGCACCACCCGCCGGGTCCGCTCGGAGACATGGACGTAGTCGTTGAGCACGTTGGACACCGTCTTCTCCGACACCCCCGCGTGCCGTGCGACGTCCTTGATCCTCGGCCGTGCCATCGGCCACCTCCCAGCCCTTGGTACGCCCTGAGTCTATGGGTGCCCTCCCGACGGGCCCGGGCGGGCTCCGGAGGTGCCCGGCGAAGGGCGAGTGGCGAACACAGTCGATGACGCAACCCTTTACAGCCAATGTACATCGATGTAAAAACAGGGCACCGCACTGGTGGACCCGGTGCGGATCACCCCGATGTGCGCGGGCGGCCGACGGCTGCCGTGCCGATGGCGCATGCCTTCGGCCGGGCACGTCGTCCGGCCGACGAAAGGTCAGTGATGAGCTCTGTACCCTTTGCCCGCAGGCCCCTTGGTGCCTGCGGTCCCGACGAGTCGCCCGGCGTCGGGCGCCGCCGGCTGTTCCGGTACGGGGCGGCCGGGGCGACCGCGCTCCTGGCCGCGGGCTCCCTCGCCGGCTGCGCGTCGCCCAGCGCTTCCGGCGGACCCTCCGCTCTGAAGGTGTGGGACCTGTTCCAGGGCGGCGACGGCATGCTCATGGACGAGATGATCGCGGCGGTCTCCCGCGGCACCGACGGGTTCCGCGTGGACCGGACGATCCTGGACTGGGGCCCGTCGTACTACACGAAACTGGCCATGTCGGCGGCCGGCGGCCGGGCCTCGGACGTGGCGGTGATGCACCTGTCGCGCCTGGCCGGATACGCGCCCGGCGGCCTGCTCGACCCCTTCGACCTGGACCTGATGGCCGAGTTCGGTGTGACGGAGAAGGACTTCGCCCCCGCCGTGTGGAAGCGCGCCCAGCACGAGGGCACGATCTACGCGATCCCGTTGGACGTCCACCCCTTCATCGTCTTCTACGACAAGGACGCGGCCGGCAAGGCCGGTCTGCTCGACCCGTCCGGGCAACTCGCCCCGATGGGCTCGCCCGAAGCGCTGCTGGACGCCGGGAAGAAGCTGGTGGAGGTCACGGGGCACTCCGGCATCCTCTTCGGGCACGTCACCGACACCGCCCAGAGCTGGCGGCAGTTCGCGGCGCTCTACGCGCAGACCGGTGCCTCCTTCACCCTGCCCGACGGCGGGCCGCCCAAGATCGACGTCGAGGCGGCGGTGAAGGTGGTGACCTTCATGAAGCAGCTCTTCGACGGCCGCACCAACCCGAACAACCTCGACTACAACGGCGCGATGGCCGCCTTCATGGCCGGCCGCGGCGGCATGATCATGGCGGGGGAGTGGGAGCTGCCCACCTTCCGGAAGTCCGGCATCAAGCACCTCGGGGCCGCGCCCTTCCCGCAGGTCTTCGACGAGCCCGCCGTCTACGCCGACTCGCACAGCTTCGTCCTGCCGCACCAGGACGACCCCGACCCCGCCCGGCGCCGCCAGGCCCACCGGTACGTCGCCGAGATCATCAAACAGAGCCTGACCTGGGCGAGTGCCGGGCACATCCCCGCCTACCTGCCCGTCCAGGACCGCCCCGAGTACGCCGAGCTCGACCCCCAGTCCTCCTACGCGGCCGCGGCCGAGATCGCCGTACTCGACCCGCCGAACTGGTTCGCCGGTGCGGGCGGCAACTTCCAGAACCGCATGTGCCAGCCGCTCCAGTCGGCGCTGCTGGGCAACACCTCCGCCGAGAAGGCGGTACGGCAGATGATCCGGGAAGCGGACACGCTGCTGCGCCAGCCCAACCCGGTCGCCTGACGACAGCCGAAGGAGCCGCATCGTGACCACCACCGCACCCGCCGGAGCCACGGCGCCACCGGACCTCGCCGAAACCCCGCCCGCGCCCCGGCGCCGCCGCTCCCTCACCGGCGGCGGAAGCCTGTTCGTCCTCCCGTTCCTGGTGTTCTTCGGGCTCTTCCTCGTCTGGCCCGTCGTCCAGGGCCTCTGGATGAGCCTCACCGACGCTTCTCTCACCCTGCACGACCCCGAGTTCGTCGGACTCGCCAACTACGCCGAGGCGTTCGGCGACCCGGACGTCTGGAGCAGCCTCGGCAACACCGTCTTCTTCACGCTCATCTCCTGCGTGCCGCTCGTCCTGATGGCCCTGGCCATGGCGCTGCTCGTACACAGCGGGCTCGTCGGCCAGTGGGTCTGGCGCCTGGCCTACTTCGCCCCGTACCTGCTGCCCGTCACCGTGGTCACGCTCATCTGGACCTGGCTCTACCAGCCCGACATCGGCTTCGGCAACCAGCTGCTGACCTCCCTCGGCTTCGAGCCCGTCGGCTGGCTCTCCGACGAGTCGGTGGCGATGTGGTCCGTGGCGGCCCTCACCGTCTGGTGGACGGTGGGCTTCAACTTCCTGCTCTACCTCGCGGCCCTGCAGTCCCTGCCCGTCACCTTCGACGAGGCCGCCGCGCTCGACGGAGCCGGTGCCTGGCGGCGCCTGTGGTCCGTCACCCTGCCCCAGCTCAGGCAGACCACCGTCATGGTCGCCATGCTCCAAGTGCTCGCCTCGCTGAAGGTGTTCGACCAGATCTACATCCTCACCAAGGGCGGCCCCAACGGCTCCACCCGCCCGATCCTGGAATACGTCTACGACGTCGGGTTCACCGGATACCGGCTCGGCTACGCCTCCGCGGTCAGCTACGTCTTCTTCGCGCTCGTCATCGTCGTCTCCGTCGTGCAGCTCCGCTTCTTCCGTCAGGAGGGCTGACCGTGTCCGCCGTCTCCACCCCCGTACGCCGACCGCGCCGACCGCGCCGACCGCGCCGCGAGGAGCAGGGATCACCCCTGCTGCTCGGCCACGGGCGGCTGCCCCGCGTTCTCGCCGGGACGGCGCTGACCGTTCTCGCCGTCGTCTGGCTGCTGCCCTTCCTCTGGGCGGTCGCCACCTCGCTGCAGAGCGAGCAGGACGTGATGAAGTCGGGCCTGTCGCCGTTCAAGGGAGCCTTCACGCTCGATGCCTACCGGCGCATCCTGGACCGCGGCAACGTGTCGACCTGGGCCTTCAACAGCGTGCTGATCGCGGCCCTGGTCACCATCCTCACCGTGGCCGTCTCCACGCTGGCCGCGTACGGGTTCTCCCGCGGAACCTTCCGCGGCAAGCGCACCCTGCTCGCCGTCACGGTGGCCGCGATCATGGTCCCGCCGCAGTTGCTCATCGTCCCGCTCTTCGAGCAGATGACGATGTTCCACCTGGTCGACACCTATGCGGCGGTCATCCTGCCGCAGGTCGTGGCTCCCATGATGGTCTTCATCCTCAAGCGCTTCTTCGACGGCATACCCCGCGAACTGGAGGACGCCGCCCGCATCGACGGCGCCTCCGAACTCCGGGTGTTCCGGTCGATCGTCCTTCCGCTGTCCCGCCCGATCGTCTCCGCCGTCGCGATCTTCGTCTTCATCGGCGCCTGGAACAACTTCATGTGGCCCTTCGTCGTCACCAACGACCCCGACCTCATGACGCTCCCGGTCGGCCTCGCCACCGTCAAGGACGCCTACGGCATCCAGTACGCCGGGTCCATGGCGTCCGCCCTGCTGTCGGCGGCCCCGCTGATCGTGATGTTCCTCCTCTTCCAGCGACGCATCGTCAACTCCGTGGCCACCACCGGCCTCGGCGGCGGCTGAACCCCACCACGTCCCTGTCCGCGCGCCGGCCTCCCGCCGGCCCGCCCCACCTTCCGACTGGAGTTCCCGTGCACCACCCCTCCGTCCCCCGTCCCGAATACCCGCGCCCGCAGTTCGTCCGCCGCGACTGGCTCAACCTCAACGGGACCTGGCAGTTCGAGACCGACCAGGGTGACAGCGGCCTCGAACGAGGACTCCTCGGCCGCGAACTCACCGGCGAGATCCTCGTACCCTTCGCCCCCGAATCCGAGCTCTCCGGCGTCGGTGACACCGACTTCCTGGAAGCCGTCTGGTACCGGCGGCGGTTCACTCCGCCCGCCGAATGGGCGGGCCGCCGGGTGCTGTTGCACTTCGGCGCCGTCGACCACGACACCACCGTCTGGGTGGACGGCACCGAAGTGGTGCGCCACCGGGGCGGCTTCACCCCCTTCACCGCCGACCTGGGTGAACTCGCCCCGGCAGGAAGGGAGGTGGAGATCACCGTCCGAGCCCGTGACCCGAAGTCCGGCCCGCAGGCCCGCGGCAAGCAGGCGACCCAGTACGCCAACCACGACTGCAACTACACCCGTACCACCGGTATCTGGCAGACGGTCTGGGCCGAGCCGGTTCCCGAGACCCATCTGCGGCGACCCCGCATCACCCCCGACCTGGCCGGCGCCGCCTTCTCCGTCGAACTGCCTCTGTCGGCCAACCGCCCCGGCCACCGCGTACGCGCCGTCGTCAGCGACGCGGCGGGTGAGGTCTGCCGGGCCGAGGTGCGCGCCGACCTCGACCTCGCACCCCGGCTGCACCTCGCCCTCCCGGAGGACCGGCGCCGCGAGTGGAGCCCGGAGGACCCCTTCCTCTACGATCTGCGGATCGAACTCCTCGACGCCCAAGGCGAAGTGGCCGACAGCGTCGAGAGCTACGCCGGTCTGCGCTCCGTAGCGATCCGGGGCAAGGCCGTACTCCTCAACGGCCGCCCGCGCTTCCAGCGCCTCGTACTCGACCAGGGCTGGTACCCGGACGGTCTGATGACCGCACCCACCGACGAGGCCCTGGTCCGCGACATCGAGCTCGCGATGGAGGCCGGCTTCAACGGGGCCCGGCTGCACCAGAAGGTCTTCGAGGAGCGCTTCCTCTACCACGCCGACCGGCTCGGATACCTCGTCTGGGGCGAGTTCGGTGACTGGGGATGCGAGGTCGGCGGGTCCTCCGGCGACAACCAGCGGCCCGACGCCTCCTTCGTCGCCCAATGGCTCGAAGCCGTGGAACGCGACTACTCCCACCCCTCGATCGTCGGCTGGTGCCCGCTGAACGAGACCTACCAGAAGCTCCACGACCGCATCACCCCACTCGACGACGTGACACGGGCGATGTTCCTCGCCACCAAGGCCATGGACACCTCGCGTCCCGTGATCGACGCCTCCGGCTACTCCCACCGGGTCCTGGAGACCGACGTCTACGACTCCCACACCTACGAACAGGACCCCGCCGCCTTCCGGCAGCTCGTCTCCGGACTCGCGAAGGGCGAGCCCTTCGTCAACACCTACGAGAACGGCGCCGACTACTCCCAGCCGTACCGGGGCCAGCCCTACTTCGTCAGCGAGTTCGGCGGGATCTGGTGGGACCCCGAGGCCGCAGCCGGGCAGTCCGGCGCGGACCGCACGGTGTCCTGGGGCTACGGCGACCGGGTGCGCACCGAGGAGGAGTTCCACGAACGCTTCGCCGGCCTCACCGGAGCCCTGCTGGACGACCCGGACATGTTCGGCTACTGCTACACCCAGTTGACCGACGTGTTCCAGGAACAGAACGGCGTCTACCGCTTCGACCGCGGCACCAAGCTCGACGTCTCCCGAGTCCGTGAAGCCCAGCTGCGGCCCGCCGCCTTCGAGGAGCCGGACGCCGGCTGACCGGCCCGGACGAGCGTGTGCC
>NZ_JBHWZJ010000393.1:0-6213 GCF_042728415.1 Streptomyces sp. NPDC060198
CCGCCGGCCCGGGTGCCTACGCGTCGATCGCCTCGCGCCAGGCGCGCACCGCCGCCTCGTCCACCGGCCCGGTCCAGCCGTGCGGGCGTGCGGCGCCACCGATGTGGAAGGCGTCGAGTCCGGCCGCCCGCAGGCTCGGCAGGTGGTCGAGGCGGAGGCCGCCACCGACGAGGATCTGCGGCTCGTAACCCGGTTCGTTCGAGCGGGCAGCCTCGTCGAGCAGGGTCGGTACGCCGTCGTCGACCCCGGTCGCCGCACCCGCCGTCAGGTACGTGTCGAGTCCGGGCAGGTCCGCGAGCTGCTTGCGCAGCGAACCCCGGTCGGTGGCCCGGTCGATCGCGCGGTGGAACGTCCACGGGCAGCCGCCCAGCTCGGCGACGAGCCGTTCGACGGCGACCAGGTCGGCGTGACCGTCCCGGTCCAGGAACCCGAACACGAACTGGTCGGCGCCCGCTTCCCGCAGCTCGCCGAGCCGCCCGAGGAGGCGGTCGATGTCACCGGTGGCGAACCCGTCCTCCTGCCGGAGCATCACGCGCAGCGGGATGTCGACGGCAGCCCGGATGGCGGCGAAGGTCTCCCGGGTCGGGGTGAGCCCGTCTGCTGCCATGTCGGTGACGAGTTCGAGCCGGTCGGCTCCACCGGCCTGGGCCGCGACCGCGTCCTGGGCGTCGAGCGCGATCACCTCCAGGACTGCGCGGTTGCTCATGTGTCCCCACTTCTCGGGATGACGCCCTTCGGACCGGATCGGGCCGGTCCCGGATCGGCGTCAAGAGGTCTAGGCCAATATCCAAGCCTACGGTCGTTCGCGCGCCCGCGCAGCCCTCCGGGGGCCTTGCGGGTGACCGGGCCGCAACCGGATCGTGCCTGGTCACCTCATACGCGTACGAACCGGATCGGGGTCCCCGGGACCGCCTGGGCCGCCGCCGCGAGGGCGTGGGCCCAGACGACCGCGACGACCGGGTAGCCGCCGGTCGTCGGGTGGTCGTGCAGGAACACCACCGGCCGGCCGTCCGGCGGGACCTGGACCGCGCCGAGCACCATGCCCTCGCTGGGGAGTTCGCCGCCGGAGGCCCCACCGACGCCGGCGACCCGTTCGAGCGCGGGGCCCTCGGTGCGCAGCCCGATGCGGTTGCTCGCGGAGGAGACCCGGTACGCGGCCGTCGTCAGGGTGCGCAGGGCGCCTTCGGTGAACCAGTCGTGCCGGGGCCCCGGACGGACCGGCAGCACGAGACCACCGGGCGCGGCGGGTGCCGCCGCCCAGGGCGCGGCGGCCGGGAGCGCCGGGCCGGCGGCAGGCGGTTCGCCGAGCGGGAGGGTGTCCCCGTCGCGCAGCGGGGGCGGGCCGAGCCCGGAGAGCAGGTCGGCCGAACGGCTGCCGAGGACCGCGTCCGGCTCCAGGCCGCCCGCGAACGCCAGGTAGCCGCGGAGACCGCTGAGCGCGGGGCCCGCCTCCAGCACCGCACCCGCCGGAACCCGGACGGGGGCGCCCCAGGCGGCCGGGCGGCCGTCGACCGTGACCCGGCAGACGGCGCCGCCGACCACCACGGTCACGGGCCGGTCGGGGCGGACGGCGCAGCCGGTGGCAGTGGTCTCCAGCACGGCGGCGGCGGGGTCGTTGCCCACCAGCCGGTTGGCGAGCCGGTGCGCGGGCGCGTCGAGCGCCCCGGCCCTGGGGACGCCGAGGTACGCCCAGCCGGTGCGCCCGGCGTCCTGGACGGTGGTCAGCGCCCCGGCCCGTACCACCCGCAGCAGCCCGCTCACGCCCGCTCCTCCACGCTCGTGGGGTCGCTCGTGGGGTCGCTCGTGGGCTCCACCGGCACGAACCGCACCCGCGCCCCCGGCACCAGCAGCGCGGCCGGGTCGCGGGCGGGGTCCCAGAGCCGGGCCGGGTCCGGCATCCGGCCGATGAGCTGCCATCCGCCGGGCGAGGCGCGCGGGTAGACCCCGGTGTACGGACCGGCCAGCGCGAGCGCCCCTGCCGGGACCCGGGTGCGCGGGGTCGCTCGCCGGGGTACGTGCAGGTGCTCGGGGAGTCCGGTGAGGTAGCCGAAGCCGGGGGCGAACCCGCAGAACGCGACGCGGAACGCCGTACCGGAGTGGACGGCGGCCACCTCCCCGGGCGGTACGCCCCAGCGCGCGGCGACCTCGGCCAGGTCCGGGCCGTCGTAGACGACGGGGATCTCCACGGCGGGGCCGTCCGCGCGGTGCAGTGGCTCCACGGTCCAGCCGGTGAGCTCCTGCGCGAAACGGTCGAGGCGGGCGCGGCCGGCGGTACCGGAGCGCCGTCCGGCGGGCTCGCCGATCCCGTCGAGCAGGACCGTGCGCGCGCCGGGGACGATCTCGCGCACCGGCGGCAGTTCGCCCCGGTCGCGGCGGCGCAGCACCTCGGCGTGGAACGCCTCGGCGGCCTCCCCGGAGCCGAGTTCGACCAGCAGCGCGTCCCGCCCGACCGGCAGCACCCGCGGGGCGCCGCCCCCGGGAGCGGTGCCGCTCACGCGAACGCCCGGACGCCGACGCCCGCCTCCTCCAGCGCGGCCCGCACCCGCCGGGCGAGCGCCGCCGCGCCGGGGGTGTCACCGTGCAGGCAGAGGGAGCGGGCGGCGACGGGGACGGTGCTGCCGTCGGCGGCGACGACGGTACGGTCCACCGTCATGCGGACCGCGCGGCGTACCACCTCGTCCGGGTCCTCCACGACCGCGCCCGGCTCGCCCCGCGGCACCAGGGTGCCTTCGGGGGTGTACGCGCGGTCGGCGAACGCCTCCTCCACGGCGGGCAGTCCGGCCTCGCGGGCGTGGGCGAGCAGCCGGGAGCCGGGCAGCCCGAGGACCGGGAGGTCTCCGCCGGCCAGCAGCACTCCCCGGACCACGGCTTCTGCCTGGGCGTCGTCGTGGACCGCGCGGTTGTAGAGCGCGCCGTGCGGTTTGACGTACGCGACGCGGGAGCCGGCCGCCTCGGCGAAGACCCGCAACGCGCCGATCTGGTAAGCGATCTCGGCGGTCAGTTCGGCCGCCGGGACGTCCATCGAGCGGCGTCCGAAGCCCGCCAGGTCCCGGTAGGACACCTGCGCGCCGATCGTCACGCCCCGGGTCGCCGCGCCCTCGCAGACGCGACGCATCACCGCCGGGTCGCCCGCGTGGAAGCCACAGGCCACGTTGGCGCTGGTCACGCAGGAGAGCAACGCGTCGTCGTCGGTGAGCGTCCAACGGCCGAAGCCTTCGCCGAGATCGGCGTTGAGGTCCATGGTCACGGGATCACGCTAGCGCGCCGCCGCCCCGGCACCGAGGGGTCTCGGGGCCGGGGCGGACCGGTCGGGCAGGGCGAACGGGCCGGACTACAGGCCGTCGGTGAAGAGGAGGTGGTTGGGGGTGCCCTGGCTGACACCCGTCAGCACGTCCCTGGTGGACACCTCGTCGATCCAGGCGGCGACTTCGGCGGAGCCGGCATCCGGGTGGGCCTGCTTGTAGAGGGCGGCGAGGCCGGTGACGTGGGGGGCCGCCATGGAGGTGCCGCTCCGGGACACCGAGCCGCCGCCGATCCGGGCCGAGACGATGTCCTGACCGGGGGCGTAGAGGGTGACGCAGTCGCCCCAGTTGGAGAAGGAGGTCTGCGCGTCCGTTCGGTCGGAGGCTGCGACGGTCAGAGCCCCGTCGGCGGAGGCGGGCGAGACGTCGCAGGCGTTCCTGGCGTCGTTGCCCGCCGCGATGACGGGGAGGATCCCCGCGGTGGACAGCGCGGTCGTGGCGCGGTTGACCGCCTGGGACTTGCCACCTCCGAGTGAGCCGTTGAGGACGGCGGGCTGCACGGCGTTCTTGGCGACCCAGTCCAGGCCGGCGATCAGCCCGGAGCTGGAGCCCGCCCCGCCGCAGTCCAGGACGCGGACGCTGACCAGGCTCGCCTCGCGGGCGACGCCGTACGTGCTGCCCGCGACGGTGCCCGCGACGTGCGTGCCGTGGCCGTGGCAGTCCGCGCCGAGACGTCCGTCGCCCACGGCGTCGAAGCCGAAGGAGGCACGGGTCCCGCCGGCCCCGCCGAACTCGGTGTGCTGGTAGTCGATGCCCGAGTCGAGGATGTAGGCGGTCACCCCGGCACCGTCGCCGCCGGCGGTGAAGTCGCCGTCGAGCGGCGGATTCCGCTGGTCGATGCGGTCCAGGCCCCAGGTGGAGGCCGGTGCGAGGCGGGCCGGGACAGCGGCGGCGGCCCTCGATGTGTTCGCGGCACGGGAGGCGGGGACGGGGGCGTACGCCGGGATCGATTCCGACGCGGGGACGGAGTTCTTCGCGTCCTCCTCCACCGAGGTCACGCCGGGGGTGGCGCGGAGGGTCGTCAGCTGGGCCGGGGTGAGGGGGACGGCGAAGCCGTTGAGCGCCTTGCTGTACGTGAAGGTCGGTGCCAGGCCCAGCTTCTGCGCGGTCTTGGCCGCGTCCACGAGCGGGTCGAGGGTGACGACGTACCGGCCGGGGATCGGGTCCCCCGCACGGATCAGCGGCGCGGGCTGCGGGTCCGGCGGCGTGGGCGCGGAAGCCGCACTGGTGGCGAGGGGGCCCGCGAGGGCCAGGGCGAATGCGGACGCGAGTACGAGCGCGTGGCGAGTGTGCACGCCCCGAGACGATCATGTGAGAAGTCCCCGGCCAACGACCCCTCACGGAGGTTCGCCGCGCACCGGAAGCACTTCCGCAATGCGCTCCTCCGTTCGGACCTGAGTCCAGGAGCCTCGCCGGCTCCGGGGCTCACCGCCACCCACACCGGCCGGTACCGGGCCGCGCAGGCGTGAAGCCCCGGAGGACGACCGACGACGGCCGTGGTCACGCCGCGGAATGAACGCCGGTCAGCCGATGTCCCACGATGCCAGGCCCGTGCCGCAGTGCAAGCAGCGGAACAGGTAGGCGGTCGGCTCACCGGTGCGGTCCAGCTCCCGCAAGAACTCCTCGGTGGCTGCCGGCGACCAGCCGTGACGCCGGCGATCTTCACGGAGCATGGCGAGGGCCTCTGGGTGGGCCTCGAGCTCGCGGTACCCGGCAGGGCCGAGAAAAGCCGCGCCGTCGCCACAGTGGTACAGCCATGCCTCCTGCTGCCAGCCCGCGAAGCCGGGAGTGCGTCGGGTGATCTCTTCGACGACCGACAGAGGCACGTCGTCGGGGACGTCCACCGCGTCGCTGAACATCGCGGCCATGCCGGAGTCCCCATCACCTCCGCCCGGGATGCTCAGGGCCCGTGACGCTGCCCCGGAGTGGATGCATGGAAGGCAGAGGGAGTCGGGTTGCCGACCGTAAACAGGTCCTCGGTAGCGGATCTGTCGATCCATGCCACAGACACCGCAGACATGGCCGGAGCGCACCGCGGACCCGGAGGCCAACGGATCGGGGTGGTATCGAAAGGTCGGCTCTGCCACGGGACCATCATCCTCACCAGGGATGAGCACCGGGAACCCGGTATCCGTCCGCCGCTCGGCGCGACGCGGCACCCGCTCACGCGAAAACCAGAGATTGAACGGCACGTAAGGTCCCTCGCATGTCCGACACCGCGCACACCCCCGACCTCCGCGTCCGCTGGCGGGAGGCACTCGTGGCCGCCCGGGGCGGCGAGGCGGGCCCCGATCCGCTCCCGTACGCCGAGAACCTGCTGGAACGGTGGGCCGAGCCGCAGCGGAAGTACCACACCACCGCCCATCTGACGGCGGTCCTGGACGGCATCGACGTCCTCGCGGCGCACGCCGGGGCGCCGGAGCTCGTCCGGCTGGCCGCCTGGTTCCACGACGCGGTCTACCGGCCCGACCGCTCCGAGAACGAGGAGCGGTCCGCCGCCCTCGCCGAACGGGCGCTGCCCGAGGCCGGGGTTCCGAAGGGGGCGACCGCCGAGGTGGCGAGGCTGGTCCGGCTCACCGTGACCCACGACCCGGCGGAGGGCGACCGCGACGGCGAGGTGCTGTGCGACGCCGACCTGGCGATCCTGGCGGCGGGCCCCGAGGAGTACGCGCGCTACGCCGCCCAGGTCCGCGAGGAGTACGGCTTCGTGCCGGACGGCCTCTTTCGCGAGGGCCGGTCCGGGGTGCTGCGGCAACTGCTGGCGCTGCCGGTGCTCTTCCGTACGCCGTACGGAGCGAGGGAGTGGGAGGTCAGGGCGCGGCAGAACCTGACGACGGAGCTGAAGCTGCTGGAGGCCACGCTGCCGTGAGGATCCCGGCGCATGACGGTGCCCCGTACGGAACGTCCGTAC
>NZ_JBHWZJ010000394.1:0-6196 GCF_042728415.1 Streptomyces sp. NPDC060198
GCCAGGCTCCACCGGGCGGCCGTCGTCGCGCGTCAGACGGCGGCGGGTACGGTCGGCTCGCCGGACCGCACGACGCAGTCCGCCGGCCCGCGGCCTTCCGGTCGCCGGTCCGCCTCCTGCTCGTCCCCCGAGAGGTTGCGCATCAGCAGCCAGTAGCCGAGGGCGGTCACCGTACCGAGCAGGGCGCAGGTCATCCAGAGCCAGGACGCCCCCCAGTGGTCGATCACGACGCCGGACATCAGCGGGGCGACCAGTGCCGCCACCGACCAGGACATCGAGTACATCCCCTGGTAGCGGCCCCGGCCGTGCGCCGGCGACAGCTTCACCACCAGTCCGGACTGGGTCGGGGCGTTGACGATCTCGCCGAGGGTCCAGACGCACACCGTCAACGCGTACGCGGCGACCGAGCCAGCGAAGGCCGTCAGCCCGAACCCGTATCCGGCGAAGAGGGTCGAGACGATGAGGAGTTGCCGCGGGTCGCGGTGCTCGATGAACCGGGTGACAGGGATCTGGAGGACGACGATCAGCAGGCCGTTGACCGCGATCGCGGTACCGAAGTCGGAGCTGGTGAGCCCGTCCGCGCCCATGGCCACCGGCAGGCCCACGTAACCCTGCTGGGTGATCAGCGCGACCAGGAACGACAGCCCGACCACCCCCATGAACCGCCCGTCCCGCAGCACGTCGGTGAGCCGGACGCCCGCCGGCTTCGCGGTCCTCCCACCCGACGCGGACGCCACCGGAGCATGGTCCGGCCGCGACTCCGGCACCTTCAGGAAGACGACGGCGGCACAGCACAGGGTCAGCGCCGCCTCCACGAGGAAGCCGATCCGGTAGCTGTACTCGGCGATGAACCCGGCGCCGGTGGAGGAGACGGCGAAACCGAGGTTGATGGCCCAGTAGTTCAACGAGAAGGCCCGTACCCGGTCCTTCGGCGCGACGATGTCCGCCATCATCGCCTGGACCGCGGGGCGCGAGGCGTTGCTCGCCATACCGACGACGAACGCGACGCCCGCGATGGCGACCGGGCTCTCCACGAACCCGAGCACCGCCACCGAGAGGGCCGTCGACACCTGCGCGATCAGCATGGTCGGCCGCCGCCCGAGCCGGTCGGCCATCACCCCGCCGAGGAGCGAGGAGATGACCCCGCCGAGGCCGTGCAGGGAGGCGACCAGGCCGGCGTACGAGGCGGAGTAGCCCCGGTCCAGGGTCAGGTAGAGCGCCATGAAGGTGGCGACGAACGCGCCGAGCCGGTTGACCAGCGTGCTGGTCCACAGCCACCAGAACTCCCGGGGCATCCCGGACACCGCGCCGCGCACGGCTCCTCGTAGACCGGCGACGGACGGCATTCGGGTACCCCCAGGGTGATGCGGACAGCTGACGGAACAGCGACGGACGGCGACGGAAGAGCCACCGCCCGGACGCGGACCGGACGCGGATCAGGCGTGCGGGACGAACGCCGCACGGACCGGCTCGGTAAGCGGTACGACGAGTGATCGAACATTACGAAGGATCACTTCCCGGCCGCCACTCGTTTGACGGCTGCCGTCAATCGTCCGACTCCGGCACCCCCACGACGGCGCCTCATGTGGGCTCCGCACCGCTCGCCTGTGTACCTGTTTGTCCGTCCAGTGGCCGGACGCGCGAAGGGGGTAGAGGTTCGATTACGCTCGGGCTCATGGCCGACGCGACGTACAAGCTGATCCTCCTCCGCCACGGCGAGAGCGAATGGAACGCGAAGAACCTGTTCACCGGTTGGGTGGACGTGAACCTCACCGAAAAGGGCGAGAAGGAAGCGGTGCGCGGCGGTGAGCTGCTCAAGGACGCCGGGTACCTCCCCGACGTCCTGCACACCTCCCTCCAGAAGCGCGCCATCCGCACGGCGCAGCTCGCGCTGGAGGCCGCCGACCGCCACTGGATCCCCGTCCACCGCTCCTGGCGGCTGAACGAGCGCCACTACGGTGCGCTCCAGGGCAAGGACAAGGCCCAGACCCTCGCCGAGTTCGGCGAGGAGCAGTTCATGCTGTGGCGCCGCTCCTACGACACCCCGCCGCCGGTCCTCGAGGACGGCACGGAGTTCTCGCAGAGCGACGACCCGCGTTACGCGACGATCCCCACCGAGCTGCGCCCGCGCACCGAGTGCCTCAAGGACGTCGTCGTCCGCATGCTGCCGTACTGGTACGACGGCATCGTCCCGGACCTGCTCGACGGCAAGACCGTCCTCGTGGCCGCCCACGGCAACAGCCTCCGCGGCCTGGTCAAGCACCTGGACGGCATCTCCGACGAGGAGATCTCGGGCCTCAACATCCCGACCGGCATCCCGCTCGTCTACGAGCTCGACGCCGACTTCAAGCCGGTCAAGCCGGGCGGCACGTACCTCGACCCGGACGCGGCCAAGGCCGCCATCGAGGCCGTGAAGAACCAGGGCAAGAAGAAGTAAATTCTGCGATCACGCCCCCGGTCCGCGCGTACGGCGCGGGGCGGGGGCATTTTCGTGGCCCCGGCCTGTCCCGCCGCAGGCCACGGATGCGCGTACGGGCCCCCGGGAGGCCGCGACCGTCCATCCGCCTTCACGGTGGGGCGGTCCAGTGCCTCACGAGTGGGTGTGCCGTACACGCGGGCTGCCCTACTCTCAGCCGTCATGAAGATGGATCAAGCCGGGCAGGCCGAATCTGCGGCATCGGACACAGCCCTGTTCGACTACCTCCCGACCGTCGCGGACTACGACCAGGCTCGGAGGAGGTTCTCCCTCAGGACCCGGCAAGGTCTCACCAACGGCCTGCTGCTTCCCGCCCTGTTCGGGGCCGCGGTACTCGCCACACGCGCACTGGCCTGGCGCTTCCCGGCAGTCGAAACGGCCGCCGTCGGCGTGATCGGCGTCATCGCCCTCTTCTACGCACGGCAGCGGGTCCGCAGGACCCGGACCCGGACCCAGTACGAGGAACACGCGGCTCTCGGGAACTGCCGCACCACGCTCACCGCCGACGGACTGACCACCACCGGCTCGTCCGGGGAGAGCGGCACCACCGGCTGGAACATCTATCCGTGGTGGTTCGAGACGCCCGACCTGTTCGTCCTCACGGGCAGCGCGGAGTACTTCTTCGTCGTGCCCAAGCGCGGCGCGCATGCTCCCGAGGACCTCGTCCGGGCCCGCGCGCTCTTCGCACAGCACCTGCGACGCGTCTGAGTTCCTGTCCCACGCCCTGAGGCCGGCCGGGGTCTTCCCGTGGCCCCCGCACGAGGGGCCACTCGGCGGCATTCGCCCCTCACGAAGGAGTAACGGCCGCAACTACCGGCCGCCCGAAGCTGTCTTGCCGTTCATGAAGATTTCGTTCCTCATCCACAACGCGTACGGGATCGGGGGGACCATCTCCACCACGTTCAACCTGGCCCACGCACTGGCCGAACGGCACGAGGTGGAGATCGTCTCGGTCAACCGGCACCGGGACACGACCGCGTTCACGCTCGACCCGCGCATCCGGCTGCGCCCGCTGATCGACCTGCGGCAGGAGAAGGACCACCCGCTGTTCGGGCAGCCGTCGAAGACGTTCCCGCGCGCGGAGTACCGGTACGGGCAGTACAACGCGCTGACGGACCAACGGATCGCCGCGTTCCTGACGGGGACGGACGCGGACGTCGCGATCGGTACGCGGGCCGGGCTCAACGTGCACCTCGCGCTCCAGGCCCCCGACCGCACCGTCCGGGTGGGGCAGGAGCACCTCACGGTGGAGAGCCACCCGCCCGCGCTGCGCCGCGTGCTGCGCCGGGCGTACCGGCGGCTGGACGGGCTGACCACCGTCACCGACGCGGACGCGGACGCCTACCGGCGGACGATGCGGCTGCCGGGCGTACGTGTCGAGGCGCTGCCCAACAGCGTGCCGGACCCCTCGCTCCCTCCTGCGGACGGGAACGCGCGGGTGGTGGTCGCGGCGGGACGGCTGGTTCGGGTGAAGCGGTACGACCTCCTCATCGAGGCGTTCGCCAAGGTCGCCGCCGAGCGGCCCGACTGGCAGCTGCGGATCTACGGGCGGGGCGAGGAACACGACCGGCTGCGCCGCCTGGTGGACGAACTCGCCCTGCACAACAACGTGTTCCTGATGGGCGCGGCCGCACCGATGGAGGCCGAGTGGGTCAAGGGCTCGATCGCCGCGGCGACTTCCAGCTTCGAGCCGTTCGGCATGACGATCGTCGAAGCGATGCGCTGCGGCCTCCCCGTGGTGAGCACCGACTGTCCGCACGGCCCGGCCGAGATCATCCGGCCCGGTGAGGACGGCCGGCTGGTACCGGTCGGTGACCGGGACGCGCTGGCCGCCGCCCTGCTCGACCTCGTCCGCGACGACGATCTCCGCCGCCGAATGGGCCGCACCGCCTTGGACAACTCCCGCCGGTACGCCCCGGGTCCGGTCGTCGCACGGGCCGAGGCCCTCTTCGAGGAGCTGACCGCGGCCCGGACCACCGGGCGCCCCGCAGCACCGGCCACCGGCGCGGCTCTCGCGCTCGGCCCGCGCGGGTACGCGGCCCGGGACACGCTGGACGCGGCGGCACGCACCCTGCTCAAGACCGTACGGAAGGCGAAGCGGCGATGACGGAAACGAAGGTCACGGACGGCACCGCCCCGGTGCGGGACACGTCCACGGCCCCGGGGACGGTCGAACTCCCGCGCGCCGACTGCACGGTGGACCGGCACGGGCGGATGGAGGTGCGCCTCGGGCTCCGTAGCGCCGAAGCGCCCAGGCTCCTGCTGCGGTTGCGCCCACCGAAGGGGAAGCCGGAGTCGGTCACCCGGCTGTTCGACCTGGAACCGGCGGGACCGCCCGGCGAAGAGGACGACGCGACCGGCGGGCGCTGGCGGGCCGTGCTCGACCCCGCACCGCCGCTGGCGGAAGGGAGATGGGACCTCTTCGTGCTGCCCGAGCCGGACGGGGAGCGTACGCCCCTGCTGGCGGGCGTCCGCGACCTGCGGGCGCTGGTGGCCGGCCGCGATCCCGGGACGACACCGCTGCCGCTCGCGGTGCGGGTCCCGTTCGCCACGCCGGACGGAACCCTCGCCGTACGGACCTGGCTGCGGACGGCGCACGCCGAGGCGGACCGCATCGAGGTGGGCGCCGACTCCACGACCGTGCGGGCACGGCTGTTCGGCGCCGAACCGGGCGCGGGTGCGGCAGCCCTGCTGCGCCTGCGGGGCCAGGCCGGGGAGGTGCGCGAGAGCGAGCTGCACGCGGACGGGCCCGACGGAGTGCGTTTCACCTTCGCCCACGCCCAGTTGACGGACACGCCCGAGGGCGGACCGGGGGTCTGGGACGTACTCGTACGCCCCCGTACGGGCGCGCGGCCGATCCGGGTGGGGCGGCTGCTGGACGATGTCGCGGACCGTAAGAAGGTGTTCGTGTATCCGGCCGTCACCCTCGGCGGGATGAAGGCCCTCACCTACTACACCCTGGACAACGAGCTGTCGGTGGAGGTCACGGCGGGCTGATCCGTCGCCCGCGCCCGTGCCCCGTACCTCCGAAGAGGTGGACGCACCCGTGTACTTGGGTCCTCCAGCCACTACCGTGGGGGGCGCCCGTCCTGGCGCCCCTCGCGCGGACGCGCTCAGGTTCCTGCCGACGGGACCGGCAACGCTCGTCGAGAGCAAGGAGATCGGGGAGAGCACCATGGGCGAGTCTCTGAAGACTTTGGTCGGTGGTACCGAGGTGGAGGTACCCAACAGCATCCCGGCCATCCGCGCCGCGCTCCCCGACGAGAGACGCGACGAGTTCGACCGTGCCGTCAACGAGGCGGGGGTGCACCAGATCCACGCGGTGATGCGGCACTGGATGCTGGAAGCGGTTCCCGATCCCGAGGCCGAACGTATCCTGGACCGACTGGCCCGGGACGAGGCCGAGAGGCGGAGCGTGGCTTGAGTTTCCGTATCTCCTACGCCCCGCCGGCCGACGACACCCTGGCCAAGATGCGGGACCCGGACCCGTTCCGCGACGAGATGGCCCGCACTCTGGGGCGGGCGCCGTACGGCCACGGCTCCACTGCCGTGAAGGACGAACGCGACCGCCGCGAGGCGACGGTGGCCGGTGCGATCGTCCTGTACTACGTCTCCGGTTCGGTGCTCACCGTCACCGTCGTCCGGTTGGTGCCGCTGCCCTGAGCCCGGTCGGGTGCGGCGGCAGGACCCGGAGCACCGCCGTACGGCCCGGCCGGGACG
>NZ_JBHWZJ010000395.1:0-6186 GCF_042728415.1 Streptomyces sp. NPDC060198
GGGCCGACACGCCCGCCGCGAGGAGCAGTGCGCCCGGCAGGGACCAGGTGGCCGCCGGTCCCGCGACGGCGGCTCCGAGGGCGTACCCCGTCAGCTTCACACCGGCACCGGTGGTGAAGATCTGGCCGCGCAGGCGCGGCGGGGACTCCCGGTGCCGGATCGCGAACACGGCGGTGAGCTGGGGCCCTTCGGCCGCTCCCGCCAGAAGTACGGCTCCGAGGAGCAGGGCGGGTCCGGCCGGGGCGGCGAGGACCAAGGCGCTCGCCTGGACGAGGGCCGCGGCCCGAAGAACCGTGTCGGGGGCGAACGGCGGCGGGAATCTCGCGAGGACGGCGTTGGCCGTCAGGGCGGCAGCCGCCGCGCAGGTGAGGAGCAGGGCTCCCCGGCCGGCGCCGCCCAGCACGTGTTCGCCCAGGGGCACGGCGCAGGCCGCCAGCATTCCCTGCGCCGTGCAGGACAGGGCCGAGACGAGGGTCGCGCGGGCCAGAGCGGGTCTGCCCGCGATGGCTCTGGCCCCCGCGGCGAGATCGCCGAGGACCGGGACCGCGCGGACGGGGGCGTGCGGCCCGGGCTGGTCGGGCAGCGTCCACGCGACGGGGACCGCCGCGACGACGAGTGCCGCGGAGACGACGAGAGCGGCCGGCGCGCCCAGCACCCCGGCCACCGCGCCCGCGAGTGCCGGGCCGGCCAGGCCCGCCGCACCGAACGTCATCGCGTCGTACGCATTCGCCCGGGGCAATCGGCAGGAGGCCACCACCCGGGGCAGTTGGGCCGTCCAGCCGCCCGAGAGGGCGGGCGCCGGCAGCCCCGCCGACACCGCTACCAGGAGGGTGACGGCGAACGGCCACCGGCCGAGACCCAGCAGGATCGCCCCGAGACCCGTCGCGTACAGGACCAGGGCCCAGGCCAGCACGCGGCCCGGGCGCCCCGCCCGGTCGAGCAGCGCCCCCAGCACGGGCCCGCCCACCACGGCGGCGACGGTGATCCCCGCGAGCAGCGCGGACGCCCCGGCGGCCGACCCGGTCAGGGCGTGTCCGGCCAGCAGCAGCGCGGGCCCGGACATCTCGTCCCCCGTACGGGCGGCCAACGCCCCGCCGACGAAGAGCGGGAGCGCGTAACGCTTTTCCATCTGGTGGACGTTACTCAGGTAACTCAAAACCTCGCAATATGCGTTACATTCACCGGATGCCCTCCTCTCCTGACGACTGGTCGACCCGGCACTCCGTCCTGGCCACGGCCAGGCGGACCGCCGCACTGGTCAACGTGCTCAGCGACGAGCGCTCCGATGCCCGTGACATCACCTCCGTACTGCGCGACTTCGGCGAGTCGGACCCCATCGACCTCACCCCGGACGACGTCGCGGGGATGCGCGAGGCCGCCGCTCTGCTATGGGAGGTGTTCGCCGCCGAACACACCGATACCGCCGCCGCGGCGCTCAATCGCCTCCTGCGGGAGCGCACCGGACGGCTCCGGCTGTCCTCCCACGGCGGCGGCAGCCCGTGGCATCCGCACCTCGACCACGACGACGAGGCGCCGTGGGAGGAGTGGTTCCTGACGTCGTCGTGCATGGCCCTGACGGTGCTCGTGTGGGACTCCCAACAGCCGCCGGGCGGCGTGTGTTCGTCCCCGAGCTGCCGCAGGGTGTTCCTGGCCCGGGGCGGCGGACCCGAGCGCCGCTACTGCTCACGCCGCTGCGCGACCCGCGAACGGGTCGCGGCCCACCGGCGCTCCCGTTCCCCCTCGGGAGCCGGCGACGGGGAGCCGGGGTGATCGCGGACACCGTCACCCTCCGGCCCGAGCGGGCATCTTCGCCACGCGACCGGAGGGGGAAGATCCGTCCGGATCCGCGAGGTGTACGATCGTACGCATGACGACGACGGACTACTTTGCCGACGACCCGCGCACCCAGCTGGAGCGCATGCTCGCCGGGGACCTGTACATCGCCGACGACCCCGAGATCGCCCGCCGTCAGCAGCAGGCGATGCGGCTGGCCGCCTCCTACCAGGAGGCCTACCTGGCGGGCGACGGCAGGGCCGGTTCCGTCCTGGCCGAGCTGCTCGGCTCGGTGGGCGAGGGTGTCGACGTGCGGCCGCCGCTCTTCGTCGACTACGGCAGCAACATCACCATCGGGGCCCGTACTTTCGTCAACTACCACCTGACCGCGCTGGATGTCGCACGGATCACTATCGGCGAGGACTGCCAGATCGGCCCGAACGTCCAGCTCCTCACCCCCACTCACCCGGTGGAACCGCAGCCCCGCCGGGACAAGCTGGAAGCGGCACTTCCCATCACCATCGGCGACAACGTGTGGTTGGGCGGCGGCGTCATCGTGTGCCCGGGTGTGTCCATCGGCGACAACTCCGTCATCGGTGCGGGCTCCGTGGTCACCAAGGACAT
This sequence comes from Streptomyces sp. NPDC060198, assembly GCF_042728415.1. NCBI lineage: Bacteria > Bacillati > Actinomycetota > Actinomycetes > Kitasatosporales > Streptomycetaceae > Streptomyces > Streptomyces sp. NPDC060198. The sequence goes on from NZ_JBHWZJ010000395.1 coordinate 2,398, forward strand.
CCCCGCCGACGTCGTCGCGGTCGGCAACCCGGCCCGCCCGGTGCGCAGTATCTGATGGCGACCGGGCAGGCGGACCCGCAGCGGCGCGAGCGCATCATCGCCGCCACCCTCGATCTGATCGCGGACGACGGCGTACCCGGCGTGTCACACCGCAAGATCGCGGTGCGGGCAAAGGTCCCGCTCGGTTCGATGACGTATCACTTCGACGGCATGGACGGGCTGCTGCGGGAGGCGTTCACCCTCTTCGCCAGTCACATCGTGGCGGTCTTCGAGCGCCATCTCACCGGCGTGGAGACCGTCGACCAGGCCCGGGAGGCGGTCACCGACCTCATCCACGTCCTGTCCGAGGGGCCCCGCCGGGACCTGGTCCTCGCCCAGGAGCTCTACACCCTCGCCGCCCGCCGCCCCGAGTACCGTGAGTTGACCCAGGCCTGGATGCGGCGCAGCCGCGCCCTTCTGGAGCGGTGCTTCGACCCGGACACCGCGCGTCAGGTCGACGCGCTGATCGAGGGCATGACCCTGCACCGCGCCCTGGACCCCGAGCCCCACGACCGTGCGCTCACGCGCGAGGCGGTCCTCCGCCTCACCGCGAACAGCCGGTAGCACGCGCACCGTTCGCCCGGAAACGGACGACGACCGGTGCTCTCCCCCCGACCGCCCGTGGGGCGCGAACCTGACGCGCGCTCCACGGGCACACGTGTGGTGCCCCCGTTCAGCGCGAGCGGAGCCGACCGGCCCTCCGGGCGGACGGCGCTACTTCCGCAACACGCTTTACCATTCCCCCGTGACGCCACCAGACCTGCTGTCCCGGGCCATGCTCGAACCCACCGATCCACCGCTGCGCCCTCTCCCGCACCCCGTCGCCGGTCTCCTCCACCGGCTGTCCGCTTCCCCCAGACTCGCCGTACATCTGCGCGCGGTGCACGATGTGGCGCACCGACTGGTCGACTGGACGGAGTCGCGCGCCCCCGGCCTCGATGTCGACCGCGCCGCCGTCCTGTTCGGGGCGGCGACCCACGACATCGGCAAGACGGAACATCCCGCCGAACTCTCCGGACCCGGTTCGCGCCATGAAGAGGCCGGAAGGAAATTGCTGCTGACGCACGGGTTCGACGCCGGTCTGGCGCGTTTCGCAGGCACGCACGCCACGTGGTCCGCTGCGGGGGCGACGCTGGAAGACCTGTTGGTGAGCACCGCCGACAAGATCTGGAAGAACAAGCGAGTGCCGGACCTCGAAGACCTCGTCGTCGAACGACTGGTCCGGGCCACGGGCAGGGAGCACTGGGAGGAGTTCCTCGCACTCGACGAGGAGCTGGAGCGCATCGGCGACGGTGCCGAACAGCGCCTCGCCCTGCAGGCGTCTTTCCCGGTCGGCCCCTGACACTCTCGCCCGGAACCACCGGATCACGTCCCGGGGATTCGGTCCGCCGGGCATGCCCGACCGGAGGACGGCAGGCTCCGGTGCGGGCGGCGCGGACTCAAGCGTGTTGCGAAAGTCCCGCCTCTCATGCCCCTCATGCGACGCCTGGCACGCACGCTTGAGGAGTCAGCGGTGCCGGCCGCGGTACGGGCGGGGCGCCGGGCGCCCCGGTGCTCGCACGTGGCGCTCCGAGGACCCCGTGGCCGACGGCTCGTCCGCATACCTGGAGCAGTCGGCGTGGTGACACGCGCCCGGGCCCCACCGCGGGACGAAGATTCCCAGGGTCTTGCGCCGCACGACCTCGCTTTCGACGGGCCGCCCGCAGGCCGGACAGGTGAAATCGGCCGGCCGATCGGTATCACGCTCGGTTCTGGCCACGGTTCTACGGTAGCCCCGTGATCGGCGGCCCGATACTTCTCACGCCGCGCACGACCGGGCGACGGTCCCTCGAAGGCCACGGCTCAAGCCGGTCGGGCGGAAACCAACACGCCGATCTTGTCGATGCGGTGCTCCGGGTTGTGGTGGGCGTCGCGCCAGTGGTTTCCGGCCGCGTCGTCCTCCGGTGTGGCGCAGGTGGAGATCGTGATCATGGCCCGGTCCGGCTTCTCGCCGGGCTCGCCCGGTACCTCCGCCCGCTGCTCGGCGAGCGAACGAGCGGAGCGGAACGAGGTCTGCCGGGTCTCGGTTATCCGGTACTCGTACACCGTGCCGCCCGCCGTCACGAGGACCGTGTCGCCCTTGGCCAGCGACGGAAGATCGCGCAACGGCCCCCCGGCGGAAAGCCGGTGGGCCGTCACCAGGTAGTTCCCGGTCTCGCCCGGTCCGACGCCGCCGTCCTCGCCGTACGGACTCGCGGCCACTCCCCTGTCCTGGACGCGGGTACCCGGGGCATCGTCCGTGGTGCCCTCGTACGGGACCACGCGGAGATCCGTGACGCCGATCGCCGGGATGGTGAGCCGTGCCTCCTCGGTACGCGGATCCGTCCTGTCGGCCCGCGTACCGAAAGGTGCGGGTGAACCGGCGGCGGGGGCGGTCGAGGCGGGCGTGATCGCGGCGGGGGCGGGAGCACCCGGGGACGGCGCGACCGCGACTGCCGCCGGGGAGCCGACGGCCAGTATGGCCACGGCGGCGACGACGGCCCGCGGAACACGTCTCGGAGAGGCTGCGGAGGGACGCATGTCGGTACCCCGGCGGAGAGACGGAGCGGACGGCGGGGCGCCGCCCGCACCTCCCAGTAGACCACTGGCCGCCCGCCCCCGCCGGATGCGTCCGGGACGCCGCGCAGGAGGCCCGGCGGGACGCATCCGGCCGGGCTGCCCAGGTGGAGCCCGCCGTCGTGTGCCAGGACCCTGCGCCGGATGCCGGTGGGCCCGGATCCCCTCTCCGCGTCCGCGCCACCTCGGCCGTCGTCGGTGACGGTCGGGCGCAGGCGGCCGTCGCGTGCGCGGACGGTCACGACGGCCTGCCCGGCACCACCGTGCCTGGCGATGTTCGGCGCTCTGGTCAGGACCGGTCGGTGGCGGACGCCGGCGGCGACCGTGCCCGGGACCTGCCGGGCGGCCCGCCGTAACCTGGGGGCATGCGCATGCGCCCCACTCTGACCTGGACGCCCCCCGATGATCTTCCGCCCGGCACCACGGACCCCTCTCCGGTCGCCGATGCCCTAGGTGCCGGCGGTGTGCTGGTACTCAGCGGGGCGGGCATCTCCACGGAGTCGGGCATCCCCGACTACCGGGGGGACGGCGGGAGCCTGAGCCGGCACACCCCGATGACCTTCCAGGAGTTCACCGCGGACGCCGCGGCCCGGCGTCGCTACTGGGCGCGCAGCCACCTCGGGTGGCGTACGTTCGGCCGTGCCCGCCCGAACGCGGGGCACCGGGCGGTGGCCGCTTTCGCGCGGCACGGGCTGCTCTCGGGTGTGATCACCCAGAACGTCGACGGCCTGCACCGGGCGGCCGGCAGTCCGGACGCCGTGGAACTGCACGGGAGCCTGGACCGGGTGGTCTGTCTCTCCTGCGGCACCTTTACCGCGCGCCGCGAACTCGCCGTCCGGCTGGAGGAGGTCAACGAGGGGTTCGCGCCCGTGGCCGCCGGCCTCAATCCGGACGGTGACGCCGACCTCACCGACGAGCAGGTCGGGGACTTCTCCGTAGTGCCCTGCACGGTCTGCGGCGGCGTCCTCAAGCCGGACGTGGTGTTCTTCGGCGAGGCCGTACCGCCGGAGCGGGTCGAGCGGTGCCGCGCCATGGTCCGGGACGCGGCATCGTTGCTGGTCCTCGGGTCCTCCCTGACCGTGATGTCCGGCCTCCGGTTCGTACGCCAGGCGGCCGAGGACCACAAGCCGGTGCTGATCGTCAACCGGGACGCGA
>NZ_JBHWZJ010000396.1:0-6159 GCF_042728415.1 Streptomyces sp. NPDC060198
ACGTGCGTGCCCGGCCTTCGCCGTGTGCGGAAGGCGTCAGCCCGCGGCGATCTCGATCACCGCGAGGTTCTTCTTGCCCCGGCGCAGCACCAGCCACCGCCCGTACAGCAGGTCTTCGGCGGCGGGCAGGGCGTCACCGTCGGTGATCTTGGCGTTGTTCAGGTAGGCGCCGCCCTCGTTCACCGTGCGGCGGGCACCCGACTTGCTCGGCGCGAGACCGGCCTCGACCAGCAGGTCCACCAGCGGCGCCGGCTCGGCGAGCTTCGCGTGCGGCAGCTCGGAGAGCGCCGCACCCAGCGTCGCCTCGTCCAGCTCACCCAGCTCGCCCTGGCCGAACAGCGCCTTCGACGCGGCGATGACGGCCGCGCACTGGTCGGCGCCGTGCACCAGGGCGGTCAGCTCCTCGGCCAGCGCGCGCTGCGCCGCACGAGCCTGCGGACGCTCCTCGGTGACCTTCTCCAGCTCCTCCAGCTCCGCCTGCGACTTGAAGCTGAGGATGCGCATGTACGGCGAGATGTCGCGGTCGTCGACGTTCAGCCAGAACTGGTAGAAGGCGTACGGGGTCGTCATCTCCGGGTCCAGCCAGACGGCGCCGCCCTCGGTCTTGCCGAACTTCGTCCCGTCCGCCTTGACCATCAGCGGGGTCGCGAGCGCGTGCACCGTCGCCGCGGGCTCCACCCGGTGGATCAGGTCGATGCCGGCCGTGAGATTGCCCCACTGGTCGCTGCCGCCCTGCTGGAGGACGCAGCCGTGGCGCCGGTACAGCTCCAGGAAGTCCATGGACTGGAGCAGCTGGTAGCTGAACTCGGTGTAGCTGATGCCCTCCTGGGACTCCAGGCGGCGGGCCACCGAGTCCTTGGTCAGCATCTTGTTGACCCGGAAGTGCTTGCCGATGTCCCGCAGGAACTGGATCGCGGACATGCCCGCGGTCCAGTCCAGGTTGTTCACCATGACCGCGGCGTTCTCGCCCTCGAAGGACAGGAACGGCTCGATCTGCGAGCGCAGCCGGGTCACCCAGGCGGCGATGGTCTCCGGGTCGTTCAGCGTGCGCTCGGCGGTCGGACGGGGGTCGCCGATCTGACCGGTCGCCCCGCCCACCAGCGCCAGCGGCCGGTGGCCCGCCCGCTGGAGCCGGCGCATCGTGAGCACCTGGACCAGGTGGCCGACGTGCAGGCTGGACGCGGTCGGGTCGTAGCCGCAATAGAAGGTGACCGGACCGTCGCCAAGAGCCTTGCGCAGGGCGTCCTCGTCAGTGGACTGGGCGAACAGCCCGCGCCACTTGAGCTCGTCGACGATGTCCGTCACGGTTCCGTGTCTCCTTAGCGTCTGAACAGTGGGCCTCCGTGCCTGGTGGGCCCACGCCCGGCCAGTCTAAGCGGTGTCCCGGGCCGCCCCCGATGGGTTTACGGGGCGGGCCCGGCTCAGACCCCCTGGCTGACCGAACTCATGTGGAAGTCCGGCACGCGCAGTGCGGGCATCGCGGCGCGGGTGAACCAGTCGCCCCACTCGCGCGGCAGCGTCCGCTCGGTGCGACCGGCCTCCGAGGCACGGGAGAGCAGGTCGACGGGCGACTCGTTGAACCGGAAGTTGTTCACCTCACCGACCACCTCGCCGTCCTCCACCAGATAGACCCCGTCCCGGGTCAGGCCGGTCAGCAGCAGCGTCGCCGGATCGACCTCGCGGATGTACCAGAGGCAGGTCAGCAGGAGTGCCCGGCCGGTGGTGGCCGCGACCATCTCGTCCAGCGTCCGCTCGCCGCCGCCCTCCAGCAGCAGGTTGTCGATCGCCGGTGCCACCGGGAGCCCGGTCAGGGCCGCCGTGTGCCGGGTGGTGGTCAGCCGCTCCAGCCGACCGCCGGCCATCCAGTCGGTCGGCTCCAGCGGCAGCCCGTTGTCGAAGACCGACGCCCCGTCCCCCGAGGAGTGCGCGATCACGAACGGGGCCGACTCCAGCCCCGGCGCGTGCGGGTCGCTGCGCAGGGTCAGCGGCAGCCGCGCGAGCTTCTCGCCCAGCCGCGTCCCGCCCCCCGGCCGGGAGAACACCGTCCGGCCCTCGGTGGCGTCCCGGGCCGTCGAGGACCAGATCTGGTAGATCAGCAGGTCCGCCACCGCGGTCGGCGGCAGCAGGGTCTGGTACCGGCCTGCCGGCAGCTCGATCCGCCGCTCTGCCCAGCCGAGGCGCCGGGCCAGCTCCGCGTCGAGGGCCGCCGGGTCGACGTCCTTGAAGTCCCGGGTCGCCCGGCCCGCCCACGCGGACCGGGAGCGGTCCGGCGATTTGGCGTTCAGCTCCAGCGTGCCGTTCGGCTGGTCGTGCCGCAGCCTCAGCCCCGCGGAGGTGCCGAGGTAGGTCGAGGTCATCTCGTGGTGCGCGAAGCCGTACAGCTCCCGGCCGCCCTCGCGGGCCCGGGCGAAGGCCTCGCCGAGCGCCGGGGCGAAGTCGGCGAAGACGTCCGGGCCGGTCTCGGCGGGGGCGTCGGTGAAGTCCGCGCAGACCGGTACGCCGGTGACCGGCGGCTGTGCGTCCTCGGCCGGGCCTGCCGCGCGGGCCGCCGCCTCGGCCGCCCGTACCAGCGACTCCAGGTCGTCGGCGGTGACGCCGGCGCGCGAGACGACACCGGAGGCGGTCCCCTCGGAGCCCTCCACGGTGGCGACGACCGTCAGCGTCCGGCCCCGGGTCACACCGTTGGTGGTGAGGGCGTTGCCCGCCCACCGCAGATTCGCCGAGGAGGTCTCGTCGGCGATGACCACCAGGCTGTCGGAGGTGGACAGTCCGAGTGCGCGCTCGACGATCTCGTACGGCTTGCTCGCGCGGCTCATCGGCCCGCCTCCTGCGTCGTGTTGAGGATGTTCACGCCCCGGAAGAGAGCGGAGGGGCAGCCGTGCGAGACGGCCGCGACCTGGCCCGGCTGGGCCTTTCCGCAGTTGAAGGCGCCGCCCAGCACGTACGTCTGCGGGCCGCCGACCTTCTCCATCGAGCCCCAGAAGTCCGTGGTGGTCGCCTGGTACGCGACGTCCCGCAGCTGACCGGCGAGCCGGCCGTTCTCGATGCGGAAGAAGCGCTGCCCGGTGAACTGGAAGTTGTAGCGCTGCATGTCGATCGACCAGGAGCGGTCACCGACCACGTAGATCCCGCGCTCGACCCCGCCGATCAGATCCTCGGTGGAGAGCCCGCCCGGGTCCGGCCGCAGCGAGACGTTGGCCATCCGCTGCACCGGCACATGGCCCGGCGAATCGGCGTAAGCGCAGCCGTTGGACCGGCCGAGGCCACTCAACTTGGCGATTCTGCGGTCGAGTTGGTAGCCGACGAGAGTGCCTTCCCTGACCAGGTCCCAGGACTGCGCCTCGACGCCCTCGTCGTCGTACCCGATCGTCGCCAGCCCGTGTTCGGTCGTCCGGTCGCCCGTCACGTTCATCGCGGGGGAGCCGTACGCCAGCTTCCCCAGCTGGTCGAAGGTGGCGAACGACGTCCCGGCGTAGGCCGCCTCGTACCCCAGTGCCCGGTCCAGCTCGGTGGCGTGGCCGATCGACTCGTGGATGGTCAGCCAGAGGTTCGACGGGTCGACGACCAAGTCGTACGTCCCCGCCTCCACGCCCGGCGCCCGCATCTTCTCGGCCAGCAGTTCCGGGATGCGCTCCAGCTCGTCGTCCCAGTCCCAGCCGGTGCCGGTCAGGTACTCCCAGCCGCGGCCCGCCGGCGGCGCGAGCGTCCGCATCGAGTCGAAGTCGCCCGTCGCGGAGTCCACCGCCACGGCCGTCAGCTGCGGATGCAGCCGCACCCGCTGCTGGGTGGTGACCGTGCCGGCGGTGTCCGCGTAGAACTTGTTCTCGTGGACGGTCGTCAGCGAGGCGTCCACGTGCGCGACCCCGGCCGCCGCGAGCAGCCGCCCGCTCCACTCGGCGAGCAGCCCGGTCTTCTCCCCGACGGGTACGGAGAACGGGTCGATCCCGTAACGGGAGACCCAGGTCCGCTCCCCGTGCACCGGCTCGTCCGCCAGCTCGACCCGCTCGTCACTGCCCGCCGCCGCGATCACCTTCGCCGACAGCTTCGCCATGGCGACGGCCTGCGAGGCCACCTTCGCCGCCGCGTCCATCGTCAGGCCGACGCCGGACGCGAACCCCCACGCCCCGCCGTGCACGACCCGCACCGCGTACCCGAGGTCGGTGGTGTCCGAGGAACCGGAGGGGCGGGCGTCGCGCAGCCGCAGCGTCGCGCTCCGCACCCGCTCGAAGCGGAAGTCCGCGTGGGTGGAGCCGAGCGCGCGGGCCCGTGCGAGGGCCGCGTCGGCGAGGGCCCGAAGGGGCAGGGCGAGAAACGACGGGTCGATGTCATGGGCCACGGACGGCCTCCCTTGCGCTGTGGAATCGTGCCCGGGGTGGAAGTCAATCACGGTGCGACGGGGGCGTGATGGACGGTTGCGGGCGTCACGCGCCGTGGCCGCCAAAGCGGCGTCCGGCACCCGCCGAGGGCTGCCCGGCACGCTCCCGCGGCCGGACCCGACTGTAGAAACCCCACAGCACCTCGCACGAGCCACTGTCAGGGCCCGATTCTCCGTACACCGCACCGTAACGATAGGTTTTCGGCGTACCAGACCGTCAAGGAAAGGGTGATCCGTTGAGCCGCTCGGTTCTCGTCACCGGAGGAAACCGGGGCATCGGCCTCGCCATCGCCCGCGCCTTCGTCGACAACGGCGACAAGGTGGCCATCACGTACCGCTCCGGCGAGCCGCCGGCCGAGCTCACCGAGGCGGGTGTGCTCGCGGTCCGCTGCGACATCACCGACGTCGAGCAGGTGGAGCAGGCCTACAAGGAGATCGAGGAGAAGCAGGGTTCCGTCGAGGTGCTGGTGGCCAACGCCGGCATCACCAAGGACCAGCTCCTCATGCGGATGTCGGAGGAGGACTTCACGTCCGTCGTCGACACCAACCTCACCGGCACCTTCCGTGTGGTCAAGCGCGCCAACCGGGCCATGCTGCGCGCGAAGAAGGGCCGCGTGGTCCTCATCTCCTCCGTCGTGGGCCTCCTCGGCTCGGCAGGACAGGCCAACTACGCCGCCTCCAAGGCGGGACTGGTCGGGTTCGCCCGGTCGCTGGCGCGTGAGCTCGGCTCGCGGAACATCACTTTCAACGTCGTCGCACCCGGTTTCGTCGACACCGACATGACGCAGGTGCTCACCGAGGAGCAGCGCAAGGGCATCGTCGCCCAGGTGCCGCTCGGCCGCTACGCGCGGCCCGAGGAGGTCGCCTCGGCGGTCCGGTTCCTCGCCTCCGACGACGCGTCGTACATCACTGGAGCCGTCATCCCCGTTGACGGCGGATTGGGCATGGGTCACTGATCACCATGAGCGGAATTCTCGACGGCAAGCGCATCCTCATCACCGGGGTGCTGATGGAGTCGTCCATCGCGTTCCACACCGCGAAGGTGGCCCAGGAGCAGGGCGCGGAGATCATCCTCACCGCCTTCCCCCGCCCCACCCTGACCGAGCGCATCGCCAAGAAGCTCCCCAAGCCCGCGAAGGTCCTGGAGCTCGACGTCACCAACGCCGAGCACCTCGACCGCCTCGCCGGCCTGGTCCGCGACGAGCTCGGCACGCTGGACGGCGTCGTCCACTCCATCGGCTTCGCGCCGCAGGACGCCCTCGGCGGCAACTTCCTGAATACCCCGTTCGAGTCGGTCGCCACCGCGATGCACGTCTCGGCGTTCTCGCTGAAGTCGCTCGCGATGGCCTGCAAGCCGCTGATGGCGGAGGGCGGTTCGATCGTCGGTCTCACCTTCGACGCGCAGTTCGCGTGGCCGCAGTACGACTGGATGGGCCCGGCGAAGGCCGCGCTGGAGGCCACCTCCCGCTACCTCGCCCGTGACCTCGGCGCGGACAACATCCGCTGCAACCTGATCTCCGCCGGTCCTCTCGGCTCGATGGCCGCGAAGTCCATCCCGGGCTTCGGCGACCTCGCGAAGGTCTGGGACACCCGTTCCCCGCTGGCCTGGGACATGACCGACCCGGAGCCGGCCGGCCGCGGCGTGGTCGCGCTCCTCTCGGACTTCTTCCCGAAGACCACGGGCGAGATCATCCACGTCGACGGTGGCGTGCACATGATCGGCGCCTGACCCGTACGGACCCTCTGTCGGCCGCGCACCCGCATCCGGATCTCCTCCGGCGGGG